>NZ_PISP01000002.1:0-300000 GCF_002834295.1 Rhodohalobacter barkolensis
AATACACCATATCCTTTTTACCATCCTGTGAATTTTGGAAATAAATTTTCCCTTTTGATAAAATCACTGCTGGCCAATTTAATATCCTTAATCAGATTAGCCAGCGAAACCGAAGGGTGTAAGTGTATCAGGATATGAATATGGTTTTCAGTCCCATTGATTCGATAAAGATAACACCTGTTCTTTTTGAGAACTCCTCAGATATATTTGTAGAGCAACTCGCGGTGCGGTTTCTCTAAAGAAGACAGTCTGTTCTTTGTACTAAAGACGATGTGATAGTGGATTTGGCGATAGGTACTCATAACAGTAAAGATTGATCATTATAAGATAGAGTTTCTACTTAAATGGAACACAAATTGAGGATTCCTTACAGAATTGAACCCCATTCGGGGTTCTCTCAAGGGATGTGCTCAATTGACCCGATTTTCAATCGGGGCTAATTACATTCATCCGCCTTAGGCGGATTGGTATTGTGTTGAAACCGATTTGTTTGTGGCTTTGGGAGAATAAACAGAAATTTAAAATTCCGATTTAGGATATCTTTTAAAAGACAAACAAGGCTGGTCGAATTGATAGGAATAGTAAAGGAAATTTAATGAAGGTTTTACTTCAATAGAAGCTTGAAGCTGATAGGCCGTTATTCATTAAAGTATCTGAAACAGATGGTTATTCAGTAAAGATTCGCCAACCGGCGGATTGACGAATGAGAGGGGGTTGGTGGATGAAAAATATCGAATACTGAACAGAAGAATATCGAATAACGAAGGAGGCAAGAGTTTTCCAATTCAGCCTATTAGTGCTGCCTTAGCACCTCTGCGGTGAATATTCCAATGCTGTCAGGTCGGTTTGAAATTAAAAGATTTTTGCCGAAATATTTATTCAGGGAAGATCCGCCAACCGGCGGATCAATACGATTAGCCCCGACTGAAAGTCGGGTTATAGGAGTTAGGAGAATTCAGAACCCTGAAAGGGTTCAATTCTTCTCGGATTAGGCCAGTCATGAAACGTCTTAAAAATAGAAAAGGCGACACCCTTTGGTATCGCCTTTCAGAATAAATTGTGTTTTAGGAAAAACTACTGCTGAGCTCGCTCCAATCTTGAGATATACTCTTCACTGGCAAAGATGGCTACTTCAACGCGACGATTTTCCTGTCTTCCGGCTTCAGTGTCGTTCTCGGCAATGGGTTCGTATTCTCCACGACCTTCTACCTGAACTCTGTCTGTATCTATACCTTGTTCAATCAAATAATTTGCTGCAGATTGTGCGCGACGATCACTCAGCCGAAGATTGTAATTTTCGTCACCGGTTGAGTCGGTATGGCCTACAATCATCAAATTGGTGTCATCATCATCGTTCATGATTCGGGCTAATTTCTGTAAATTTTCTTTGGATGCATCTCTAAGTGCTGAAGAATCGAACCCAAACAGCAATCCACTGTCGAAACTAAGTGCAATTCCCTCTTCAACTCGCTGAACGGTTACTCCCTCGAGTTCACGCTCAAGTTCTTCTGCTTTTTGATCCATATTACGGCCAATGATTGCGCCAACAGATCCTCCAACTGCAGCACCTGCAATTGCACCCGCTGCGGTATTTCCTAATGTTTTACCAATCACTGCTCCTACGGCTGCACCACCACCACTGCCAATAACAGCGCCTTTAGCGGTGTTACTCCAATTCGAACAGCCCGAAATGATTAATGTGGAAGCCAGTATCAATAATATTATTGTGGACGTTTTTGTAATACGGAACATATTTTTTTGGTTTGGTTATTGTATAAAACAATCTCTCGTTAAAACTGTATACAGATGAATTTGTTTCTTGTAAGGTTACCAATGCTTTACCAAACAAAAGTAAACACCTTACAATTTAGCTAAATAGTGCGCAGAGACCTAAACGAATTTCATCACATGATGATGTGGTTGAAAAGGAAACATTAGTTCTTTAGAATTCAATTCGATTAAGCAATCAGATTAAATTTTATGATTCAAAAAGCTCTTTTAGTCATAGCATTCAGCAGTACAATTTTAATTTCCGGCTGTGCTCCTGAACCGGTATTCAGGTTGGAATCAGAACATGATGAGGTTCTGAATTATCGTGGTATGGAATACCTTCTCAGCGAAGGTGAACAATCATCGGTTACTATGGCGTACTACAGGCATATGGGGCAATATATTGTGATGGATATTGAAGTAATGAACCATTCCGATTCTATTGTTCAAATAGACACACCAAACTTTAAATTCAGTGCAAAACACGATTACAGTGACGGGAGCTTTGACCCTCTGAATGGTGGCACTGCCTACGATCCGGAACAGATTTTATTAAACCTGGACTTAGCTTCATCCCGTGCTGAAGCAGATGAGCGAACAAGTCAGCTGCTTGATGGGCTTAGTGCTACAGCCTATATCGCTTCAGATATTGCAAATGCCGGAAATCAAACTACAGAGGAGAGAAATGCCAGAGACAATGAGAGGACCCGGTTGGCCATTGAACGTGCCGAACGCAGAGATCAGTTCTATGCCAGGGTTTCTAGTCTGAACGAGCAAAGGGCCTACTGGGAGACGGAGGTACTCAGGAAAACAGATCTATACCCCGACGAAGCGATTGCAGGAGAAGTGCTCTATCCGGTTGTAGAAGACGCAAATCTTATAGAATTTTCTGTGATTGTCGGTGAAGAGGAGCATCACTTTGTTTATCGGCAGAAAAAGTTTAAGCCATAAGAAAAGCGTGATCTGAAAACTCAAATCACGCTTTTCTTCAGAAAATATCCCTACTCTACTGTTTCAGAATGGAGTGATCGCCAATATGAATCTCTCCTTTGGCATTGTGCGCTTCGGCATGGTTGCCAATGGTTGAACCTTCCAGTTTGCAGCCGTTTAATTGAGCATTTTTTTGAATAATAGTACGCTCAATAGTAGAATTTTTGATTTTGGTTCCATCTTCAATACTCACGTTTGGACCAATTTCACTACCGGAAATCTCAACGCCTTTTCCAATATAAACCGGAGGATGAATGGTCGTTCCTTTATAATCGTCGTACGGATGGTTCTCTTTTTTTAGAATTTCGCCGGTTGTTTCGAGCCATGCCGGTAGTGTGCCGCAGTCCAGCCACTCGTCAACAGTTGCTTTTTTGAACTTCTTTCCATCTTTCAACAGTCTGTCGAGGGCATCGGTAAGCTGATATTCGTCTCCGTGACCGGTCACATTGTTATCCAGCAGATATTGAATCTCTTTCATCAGATCTTCACCCTGCTTGAAGTAGTAAACCCCAATAATGGCCAGATTTGAGATAGGCTCACTCGGTTTTTCTACAAAATCGGTAATAGTATCTCCGTCGTGAACGGCAACGCCAAATCTGGATGGATCTTCAACTTCTTTCAGCCAGATGACACTGTCGGCATCATCTACGGTAACTTTTTCGTAGGAATCGAAAATGGTATCGGCAAATACGATAATCACTTCACCTTCCAGATCTTCGCCTGCACATGAGACGGCGTGAGCGGTTCCAAGTGCAACATCCTGTACACGAAAGGTAGCTTTGGCATTATGCCGCTTGCTCATATCGGTAAGCGTCTCCTTGATTTCACGACTAAAGTCAGGTCCCAAAATGTAAACAATTTCATCAATCGTACGATCGAGAGTTCGCGCAAATGTCTCTACAATTCTCTCAACGATCATGGTTCCGGCAACGGGAAGAAGTGGTTTGGGTGTTGTGTGGGAGTGCGGGCGCACACGTGTTCCGCGGCCGGCCATAGGTATTATAAGTTTCATAAAATCAGTTTAATCTTTTTATAAATTATCAGAAACATCCGGATTTTTAATCACTCTATGATTGTGAACTGTTTAGTTTTGGATGTTTACTATCTTGTTGTTTGGAATTAAGTCAATTTTCGGATCAAATATAACGGTTCAACGGTTGATTATCGAACCGTGAACAAGAACTAATTTTTAGGGGTTGGTCCAATTACTTAGTTGCCAACGTTGAATTACTCACTTAATACATCGTTCAGATTTGGATATCTACACATTGATTATGAACGCGATTATTATTCTGCTGATCGCGATTTTTATAAGGCACTCACTCCATCGTTTGCGATACTTTTTACACATGTTCCAGCAATTGGGGTATAAAACCAATGAGTTTCGCCATTGGTTGATGGATCATTTTTACAGCCGTTTTTTTACTTCAGAGCATATCTTCTTTAATCTTTTGATTTTGGGTATGATCACCTTGCTGGTCGATCGCATCACGCTCACCGCCGGATCAATTACCATGTTTATTTTTACGCTATTCTGGTTTTTAGATCTTTCCCGGTATAAAGCCGAAAAAGAGAAAAAACCATTGGTATACACCGCCCGGCTAAAACGGCTGATGGTTACTACGTTGATCATCATTGGATTTCTTTGGTTTTACATGATCGATATCGCATACAGAGGCGTGCAGCTTCGGGATTTTGTTGCACCTTTTATAAATGTTGATCCCTACTTTTTGAGTTTCGGGATGGTTGTAGTAGATATTTTTATCCCAATTTTTCTCTTTATGGCTGCCTATCTGATGAAGCCTGTAGAGAAGAAGATTCAGAATGGTTTTAAGAAGCAAGCCCGGAAAAAACTGGCGTCTCTTCCACATTTAAAAGTGATTGCCATTACAGGAAGCTACGGCAAAACGAGCACAAAGTTTTTGATGGACGCCTTTTTGAAAGAACGGGTGAGAGTTTGTGTTACCCCGGGAAGCTTTAATACACCGATGGGTATCTGTAAAGTGATAAACAACGATCTGGATGCACACCACCAGGTGTTGATTTTAGAAATGGGTGCACGCTATGAGGGGAATATCAAAGAGCTGTGTGATATTGCTCAGCCGGATATATCTGTCATTACAAATGTTGGGCTATCTCATCTGGAAACATTCGGCTCTCAGGAAGCGGTAGCAAAAGAAAAATCGACCCTGGCCAAAGAGCTGAAATCGGGCGGAACACTCATTCTGAATGGAGATGACCCGTTGGTTCGGAAGATGGCTGATCTTCGGGATGATGTGAATATTGTGTTCGCCGGCAGTGAGGGTAAAGTTCGCATTTCCGACAGTGAAACCGATGCAGAAGGGACACGGTTTGAAATGGGTATTTTTGATGATGAGAATAACCGGATTGATAAGGAAATATTTAAAACAAAACTCCTTGGTAAGCACAATATTCAGAATATGTCGATCGCAGCGGCAGTTGCTCTCGAGTTTGATATTCGCCTCAAAACGATGTCAATCGCAGCTTCTAAAATGGAGCCGGTAGAGCATCGCCTGGAACTCAAGGAGAGAAATGGATTAACCGTGATTGATGATGCGTTCAATTCAAATCCGGTGGGTGCAAAAAATGCAGTAGATATTCTGGCTTCTTTTAAAACGGGTAAGAAGATCATTATTACTCCGGGAATGATTGAACTGGGGGAATTGGAGGAGCAGGAGAATCAAAAACTGGGTGAGCACATAGCCAAAGCAGGTCTGGACCTCGTGATTCTGGTTGGTGATAATCAAACAAAACCGCTACAAAAGGGGCTTTCTTCGGTGCAAAATGGTGAGGCTCCGGATGTTCGTGTGGTAAACACTCTGTTTGAGGCAAACGATCTTCTAAAGGATTACGCTTCTCCGGGAGATGTAGTTCTGTACGAAAATGACCTGCCCGACACGTACAATTCTTAAACGCTTTGCAGCATCACATAAACATGTGATTTTGCCAAATTTGTGAAACAACTCCTTTCTCAGGCGGTTTAGGTGTGTAATGAATAACTAAACCACACTACTATGAAAGGATGGATACTAAAAACCGGCTTATTACTCTTCTTAGGATTTACTGCAAGCGGTTGTATGGTTTCGGGCGGACTCGTTATTGAGCCGGAACCGATTATTATCGGAGACCCGCCACGACATGCAGAGCACAGAGCAAAACAGAGCAGAAAGCATAATCGATCGCATTTCAGGATACCTCTGGGGCATATGCCACCCAGAGGGAAATGCCGGGTTTGGTATGTTGACCGACCGCCGGGACATCAGCCTCCGGCAGTATCGTGCCACAGAATTGGGCGCAGAGTGCCGCCAAATGCAGTTATTATCAGGGGGAGGTAGTTATTCTCCCCTGAGGGCATCGGCGGGCTGGACCTGGGCGGCTCTTGTAGCGGGGTACCAGCTTGCAGCCAGGCATAAAATCAAACTGCCGCCAACAACCAAAGCTATATCCAGTGGCTGAATGGAAACGGGATAGGCGTCAATAATAAAGGATGAGGTAAGTTTAACCAGTCCATACTCTTGTTGAATCCACGCTGTAAGAACACCCAGTACACCGCCAATTCCACAGCCAATCAATCCAATTTGAATTCCCTGGCTGATAAAGATCTGTTTGATCTTTTTGGATGTCATACCCATGGAGATCAGCACACCAATATCCTTTTTCTTTTGAATGACGATCATTGTGAGCGAACCTACGATATTCAGTGCAGCAACCAGCACGATAATCATCAGGATAAAATAGGATCCCCATTTTTCAAGATACATCACATCATAAAGAGGCTTTTGCAGGTCGTACCAGGTTTGCAGCCTGTAATCAGGTCCTAACATTTGCTGTAAATCCTGCTTAACATTTTCAGCGTTATCGGTGTCTACAAGCTGTAAGTCTAACCCGGTGATCTCGTTTCGCATGTTGAAAAGTCGCTGAGCGGCTTCGAGGTTGATGTAGGTTATGTCATCATCAATAATCTGTTGAATGTTATAACTTCCCCGAACCTGGAACCGACTCACCCTGGGTGCTGAAAACTGAGTGATGGCCCTCCTCATGCCGGCGGAACTTAGCAGTGCAATTTCATCACCGGATTCCAACCCGTATTGATTGGTAATTGTGCTGCTGATTACAAGTCCCGGCTGGCCGTCTTGGACGGATAGATCAAAAACCCCATTTTGAACGCTCTGCTCAAGATCAGAGATTCTGATGTGCGAACTTCTTTCAATACCCCGCACAATAACCACATCATTTTGATTATCTTCAGAGATAAGCATGGCTTTGCCTTCTACATAAGGGGCAACCTGTACAACTTCGGGATGGTTTTGTATTTGATCGATCAGATCGGGATCAAAAGGCATTGCATTAACTTCATTCATCTCAATACGAATATCAGGATCAAAAGAGAGCAAAAACCCGCGAATGACATCAAAAAAGCCATTAAAAACCGATAAAATGATAATAAGAAGTGCCGTGCCAAGAGTAATTCCGGCAATACTGATCGATGTCAGAACAGAGATCAGTGAAATGTGTTTCCTGGAAAACAGGTAGCGTCTTGATATAAAGCGAATGATATTCATTGAGTTCGATTTCTACCCATTAGTTGAACTTTGTAAAAAAGGGCCCATCAATTTGGCTATAAAATTTTTATTTTAAAGTACTAATAAATCAAATATAGGGGATGTGAATAACTTGACGCTTAAAATCGAAGAAATTCAGGCAATATCCAACGGTAAGCATGGCGATCTGTTTTCTGTTTTGGGATTACAGACTGTAAACGTGAACGGAAAAGAGAAATTAGTTCTGCGAGTTTTCCGGCCGAATGCTAAATCAATCAATGTTTTACCGGAAAAAGGGAAGCCGATTGAATTGAAGCGAGCGTCTGAAGAGGGACTGTTTGAACACGTTTTTACTCGCAGAAAAAATCGTTTCCCCTACAAAATTAAAGTTACACCTTACGAAGGCGAGGTCTATACAATTGAGGATCCCTATCGTTTCGCATCGCAAATTTCTGACTACGACCTGCAGCTTTGGGGAGAAGGAAATCACCACTACGCACATAATTGGATGGGGGCTCACCCTAAAACCATAGACGGAGTTGATGGAACTCATTTTGTGGTTTGTGCTCCATCGGCTGTTCGAGTGAGCGTGATCGGGTCATTCAATAATTGGGACGGGCGAATTCATGGCATGCGCTTTTACCCTGACCAGGGTATTTGGGAAACGTTTATCCCACACGTAACCAAGGGTGATCTATACAAATTTGAGATTAAATCTCATCCCGATCAGGCGCCCATGAAAAAGGCAGATCCATATGCGCGTTACTCTGAACTCAGACCGGGAACGGCTTCTAAAATCTGGACAGATTCCTACAGCTGGAAAGACAGTTCGTGGGTGGATAACCGCGCTGATATACAGCAGCATGACCGGCCCATTTCTATTTATGAAATTCATGCGGGATCGTGGAAGCGGAAAGTAGGGGAAGACCCGGGCTTTTTATCTTATCGTGAATTGGCGGATGAGTTGGTTCCGTATATGGATGAGATGGAATTTACTCACGTTGAATTGATGCCAATTGCCGAACATCCTTATGATCCCTCCTGGGGTTATCAAATTACCGGGTACTTTGCGCCGACAAGCCGATTCGGTAACCCGGAAGATTTAAAATATTTTATTGATAAATGTCATCAGGCCAATATCGGTGTGATTGTGGATTGGGTTCCGGCGCACTTTACAAAGGATGATCATGGTTTACGCAGATTCGACGGTACGGCTCTTTATGAGCATGAAGATCCGCGTTTGGGCGAACATAAAGATTGGGGGACCAATATTTTTAATTTTGGCCGGACGGAAGTTAAAAACTTTCTGATCTCCAATGCGGTCTATTGGGTTGAGGAGTTTCATATTGATGGACTGAGGGTGGATGCCGTAGCCTCCATGCTCTACCTGGATTACTCGCGCGAAGACGGCGAGTGGATTCCAAATGAATATGGCGGGCGCGAGAATTTAGAAGCGATTTATTTTTTACGGCGATTTAATGAGGTGATTCACGACTACTTCCCCGGAGTTCTTACTTTTGCTGAAGAGTCTACATCATGGCAGGGAGTATCACGTCCAACATCATCCGGCGGATTGGGTTTCGATTTTAAATGGAATATGGGTTGGATGAATGACACCCTCGATTATATGGAGAAGGACCCGATTTATAGAAAGTATCATCAGGATCAGCTTTCGTTTTCACTGATCTATGCATTTTCTGAGCAGTTTATCCTGCCTTTATCTCATGATGAGGTGGTTCATATGAAGCAGTCTTTGCTCTCGAAAATGCCCGGTGACGACTGGCAGAAATTTGCAAACCTGCGGTTGCTCTATACATACATGTTTGGCCACCCCGGTAAAAAACTACTCTTTATGGGCGATGAATTTGCTCAATGGAGTGAGTGGACTGAACAATACTCCATAGACTGGCATCTTCTTCAATGGGAAAATCATAAAGGAGTGCAGCATCTTGTTAAAGACTTGAACCGCATTTATAAAAAGGAATCGGCACTTCACGAAGTTGATTATAAATGGGAAGGGTTTGAGTGGATTGATATTAGCGATGCGGATAACAGTATGCTTTCATTTATTCGTAAAGGCAAAAACCCGGATGATTATCTTGTTTTTCTGCTCAACTTCACGCCAACCTTACACAATCAATATAAATTTGGTGTACCGGAAGCCTGTGAATATGAGGTTGTGCTGAACAGTGATTCAGAATTTTATGGTGGCAGTAATGCCGGTCCGAAATTGATTCGGGGACAAGAAGGAGCCTGGCATAGTCAGCCTGCAAACATCACAGTAACGGTTCCGCCACTTGCGGGAGTGATTTTACGCCCAAAGAAATAAAGCGCTATTCGGAAGAATTTTTTATTAAACAAAGTTTAGAGATATATGAGATTTTCACGTTCATGCGGCACGTTAGTGCACCCCACTTCATTTCCTTCAAAATATGGTATGGGTGATCTCGGATATGAGGCAGAAAGATTTATCGACTTTCTGGTTCGAACCAATCAAACCATTTGGCAAGTGCTGCCTCTGGGTCCTACCGGTTATGGTAACTCACCTTATGCTAGTTATTCGGCTTTTGCAGGTAACCACTATTTGATCAGTCTGGACCGTTTGGTTGATAAGGGGTTGTTGAATAAAGATGAAGTGGAGAAAGCAGAACTTCCTGTGATGAATAAGGCAGAATATGAGAAATCATATGAGCTAAAAGAGAGGCTTTTTAAAAAAGCAGCGAAGAGTTTTTATGCTGATATGTCTGATGAGGATAAAGAAAACCTGAATTCATTCAAGAAGAAAAACAGCGTTTGGCTGCATGACTATTGCCTTTTTATGACATGTCTGAAAGCCAACGACAAACAGCCCTGGAATGAGTGGGATAAAGATTTGGCGCAACGCAAACCGAAAGCGATCGCTAAAGTAGAGAAAAATCAAAAAGAGGAGATTGAGTATCAGCTGTGGCTTCAGTTTGAGTTTTTCAATCAGTGGTATGAGCTGAAAAGTTACGCGAATAAAAAAGGGATTCGTGTTGTTGGAGACATCCCAATTTTTGTGGACCACAATAGCTCGGATGTTTGGTCTAATCCAAAATATTTTGCTGTAGACAAGCAGGGAAATCGCCAGCTGGTAGCCGGTGTGCCGCCCGACTACTTTAGTGAAACCGGGCAGTTATGGGGGAATCCGCTCTATAAATGGGATGCTTTGGAAAAAGATAATTTCTCGTGGTGGGTAGACCGTTTCCGGCAGATGTTTGATTTGTACGACTCCATCCGGGTAGACCACTTCAGGGGGTTTGATGCATATTGGGAAGTAAAGGCAAGTGAAGAGACTGCAATTAAAGGCCGCTGGGTTAAGGGTCCAGGAAAAAAACTTTTCAAATCCATAAAGAAAGAGCTGGGAGAGTTACCCATTATAGCCGAAGATTTAGGTGTAATGACTCCTGAGGTTGAAGAGCTCAGGGATTCATTTGATTTCCCGGGCATGAAAATTCTACAGTTTGCTTTCGATTCAGATTCAACAAACAATTTTCTTCCGCATAATTATCCGCAAAATTGTGTGGTCTATACCGGTACTCATGATAATGATACAACCATTGGCTGGTATGTTCAGGCACCGGATGTTGAAAAGCATAGAATGCGCGAGTATACAAAATCGGATGGGCGTGAGCCGGAATGGGAGTTAGTACGGCTGGGAATGCTCTCTGTGGCCGATCAGGCAATCTTTCCGCTGCAGGATTTTATGAGTCTTGGTACGGAGCATCGAATGAATTTACCCGGAACTGTTGGGGATAATTGGCTTTGGCGATATACAAATGATATGCTCAATTCCGTTGATGAAGGAAGGATTAAACTTTTAGCTGAGATGGGGAATAGAGTCCCTTCAGCTAATAAGGAAGATTAATGATTCATTTAAGCCTTTTCAATAAAAGTAGCGTTTTTGTATCTTATGCCGTCTCAATAATGAATAAATAGCATTGAATGCAATTTCAACTTAATCATCTGCCAAAACGGACTGAAAAACCTCGAAACAAAGGAATTACTCTCGCACTCGATAAAGGGTATAGTGTTCGTCAAGTTGAAGATTTTTGTGAAGTAGCCTCTACCTATACAGATATTGTAAAGTTGGGTTGGGGAACTTCATATGTAACCCAAAATCTCTCAGATAAACTGGATGTATATAAAAAGTACGATATTCCGGTTTACTTTGGAGGAACCCTATTTGAAGCGTACGTACTCCGCGATCAGCTGGATGCGTATGTAGAACTTCTGAAGCGGTATGAAATTCAGTACCTGGAAGTTTCGAATGGTACAATTTGGTTATCTGAAAACAAGAAGCTTGACATCATAAACAAATTAAGCCAGGATTTTACGGTGCTGTCTGAAGTGGGGAGTAAAAATCCAGACTCAATCATACCGCCCTATAAATGGGTTAAAATGATTCAGAACGAGATGGAGGCCGGAAGCTGGAAGGTTATTTGTGAAGCGCGAGAAAGTGGCACCGTTGGAGTTTTTCGTCCAAATGGTGAAATCCGGTCGGGATTAATTGATGAAATTACCGATCAGATCCCTATGAAAGATCTTATTTTTGAAGCCCCGCAAAAAGATCAGCAAGTTTGGTTTATCAAAAAATTCGGAAGTAATGTGAACCTCGGCAATATCCAGCCGGCAGAAGTAATTTCTGTAGAGACCATTCGTTTAGGTTTGCGAGGAGACACGCTATTTGATTTTTACTCAATAGAAGACAACCAGTTACAGGAAGCCTATTCCGGTAACTCTAATTCAAACGGTTCCCGAGAGAATAAAAAGTAAGATCTATAATTATGAAAATACTATACGCAGCCGCCGAAATTGCCCCTTTTGCCCGAATGACATACACTGCAGATTTACTGCGATTTTTGCCGGCATCTTTGCAAGACCAGGGTTTTGAAATTAGAATCTTACTGCCAAAATTTGGTACTATCAACGATCGCCGTAACCGATTGCACGAAGTGATCAGGCTTTCAGGTATTGAAGTGGAAGTTGGTGATGATATAGATACCATGAAGATTAAAGTAGCCAGTATACCAAATGCAAAATTGCAGGTATACTTTCTGGATAATGATAAATACTTTAAGCGCAAAGGGATGTTTGAAAATCCTAAAACTGAAGAGTTTTATGATGATAACGACGAACGCCTGGCTTTTTACAATAAAGGAGTGCTTGAGACAGTTATCAATCTTGGATGGAAACCGGATATTATTCACTGCCATGACTGGCCGGCCGGATTGATTCCACTTCTTGTTCGTACCAAGTATAAAAACGAGGACATTTTTCAGGATACACAGATTGTTTATAATCTTCATCATTCTGAAAACAAAGGCCATTTTGAAGGCACGAATATCTTAGACCTTTTGGGACTTCCCGAAGAAGTTGATGTAGATTCGTACCTGGAAGATGGTAAGATTGACCTTTTGAAAACCGGGCTGAAACACAGTGACCATGTCGTAACCGGAAACCACTTAAAAGATCAATTCGACGATCTTTTTAAAGAATTGAATATTAACCCAACAAAAATTCAGGGTTCGCCCGAAGATGTATCTAAAAAATTTGCAGACTACTACCGGCAGATCACCGGAAAAGATGAGTAATCCATCTCAAGTTAATCTCAATCCAAAAGAGATGAATTTTAAAGGCAGTCGATTCTCTATCGCTGCCTTTCTTCTTCTAATTATTCCATTAATGATGGGCTGTGAATCGCCCGGTTCTGTAGGTGAAGGCTTAGGCCCTGACGGCAGTTCTGTTTCAAGTGAGGAGTTTTCTGTTGAAAATATTTCATCGATTGATGCAAATACTTTTTCCGGTCGGCTCTCCAATTCAGCGCTCGGCTATGTTGAGGATCCCGTTTATGGCACACTGAATGCAGTTGCCGTTCTGAAGCCGTCCATTTCCAGGGCAGATGTGGATACGCTGGCTGAGGGAGATACAATGACCCTTCGGCTTGTATTCAATTCACCGGTTTACGGGGAAGAGATGAGCGTATCGGACTTTGAAATTTATGAGGTTGCCGAACCGTGGCGTGGAAATGAAATTAGGTACAACCAAGAGGCAGCAATAGACTTTGCCAGTCAGGTTGCGGACTTCCAGGTGGCCGAAGATGATACAGTTGAAGTTGAGTTGAGCAGTGAGTGGGTTGATAAGTTCAGCACTTATTTTAACTCTACGGATGCCAATCGAGATTCTGTATATGTAAATGAGTTTCACGGATTGGCAATTGTACCGGCCGAAACAAACTCTAAAGTTCGGTTTTTGCGACATACTCCTCAGGATGAAGATGAAGACCCGGATGTTACAGAGTTCCGTGCATACTCAACAGAACTGAATGATGAAGATGAAGAGGTGGAGATTGTTAATCCAATCAGTCTTCGAGACTGGGGATCGTACTCCGTGCGCACAGATGAACAAGAGCATAACTCCGGTTATGTACTTCATAATATTGATCAGCTAATGGAACTGAATCTGGATTTACCCACTGAGGATCTTCAGGCTGAAAATATTATAAATGCGAGTCTCGTTTTTAGTATTGATCGCTCAGAGGAACAGATGTTTAGTAATATTGTACGCCCGGAAGTTGAAACAATTCGTGCACACTCATTCTCTTCCACTCCTTCAGACTTGATTTCTGAGATATTTATTTCCAGTCCGAGATTTGGAGCAGATCTGAATGAAGATGAAGATATTTTTAAAGTTGATGTTACACAGTATGTGTTAAATGCAGCCTATGGTGATGCAGATGAAGGACCGCTCTACTTTTCGGTACAAACTGTTAATGGAATTTTCTATTCAGTTAAACTGCACGATGACACCGCTCCCCAGGGAAAGCAGCCAAGGCTAATCATTACTTCAGTTGAATAAGGTTTTATACATGAAATATTTCGTATCCATAATCACAATACTATTAAGCGTTTCAATTAATGGAGTTGCGGGAGCCCAAAGCCTTGATGAGGATTTGGCAAATTCCGGGTCATTCTATTCCGGATTTGGTTTTGGTTCACCATCAGATATAAATTCACCAAATACTATGGGAATGGGTTTATCGGGTGTAAGTACTTATTCCGGCTCTTCGGCAAGTATATCTAACCCGGCACAGTGGGGACTTTCGGGCTTTACACAAGGCTCTGTTGCGGTAGGTTTGCTGAACTACAATGCAAGAGATCAGTTTGAATCATCCAGTAAAGCGAAATTTGCTTTTGAACAGTTTCAGTTAGTACTGCCTGTAATGCGTAACAAGCTGGGAGTTTCTTTATCATTCAGTCCGGTTACAAGGTCCGACTTTCAAAGGATAACTGAGGATTCGTTTGCACCTGTTGATGGTATCCAGTTGGATGACATTGATTATATTACCAATACGCAAGGTTCAGGTGGAATTAATAAATTTGAGTTTGGTGCAGGTTATCGGCTTTTCAATAATGTTGCTGTCGGATATTCGATGGGAGCTTATTTGTTAACCCAGAACCAGCAGGTTACAGCATCATTTTCCGATTTGACATACAGGTCAATTACATACGACCGGGATATAGAAGGTTATTCGTTCAGTCATAAATTTGGAATTTTTGCCAACAAAAACTCACTATTTGGCTCTGAAGATCAAATAGCTTTGGGGGCAACGATTAGGCTGCCTGTCTCTATTGATGCAGAAAGATCTGTTTCTGCTTTTCGTTCTATTAACAACCAAAGAACACTGGTTGAACTTGAAGAGAGCGAAGCGGCCAGAAACGGAACTGTAAAATTGCCTATGGAAATTAACACAGGCCTTACGTATAATTTAAATAGGTTTGTTGTTTTAACTTCCGAAATGTTGCTTCAAAGCTGGAGCGATTCGGAATACAGTTACAATCAAACTCAAGAAGCGTATTTTAAAGATAGGCTTAAAGCCGGATTTGGTGTTCAATACCATCCATATAGAACTGAACAGAGAGGAGGATTTTTCTCAAACTTCAAATATAGTTTAGGTTCATCATACGATACAGGTCATTTAAACATAAATGGCGAAGATATTAATACACTTAACTTAAATGCCGGAATTGGCTTTATTTCAAGACAATCATCATCATCCATTGATCTGAGTTTTCAATATGGTATTCGGGGAACAGAATCCGCTAGTTTAGTTAAAGAGAATATATGGGGTTTTAAACTTTCATTGAATCTTGCGGAATACATGTTTGTAAGGCCAAAATTCCAGTAATTGGAGATCGTTTCAAGGTTTTATTACATAAGTAACCAACTGAAGAAATATGAAAAAGTATATTGCAGTCTTAGCATTACTGTTTGCATTCTCCTCTAATGCTTACTCACAAGGTGAGCCACCGTATGGGATGAGCGAATTGCAGGCCTACTCCATTTTTTACGAGAACTACAGAACCGGTAGTTATGATATGGCTCTTCAGTTCGGTAAATGGATGTTAGAAGCTAAACCCAGGTCTATTGAAGGCGCTAATCGATTTAGCCTGCCTCGCCAGTTTGAGCGAATGATTAATGTATATACGGAGCTTTCTAAACAAGAATCAGATCCTTCATTAAGTACGGCATATCTCGATACCGTAGAGATTATTTATAATGAAGCATTTGAAATATTCTCTGAAGATGAGATCGATCATTATACCTGGCACTTTAACAAAGGTCGTTTTTATCAGGAAAATCAAAGCAACATTTCCGGTGGAATGGATAAGGCGTACCAGGAATACGAAAAAGCATATGAGCTTGATCCGGAACGTCTTACACAAGCCGGAGACGGATATTACATTAATATCCTCCTCTCCAATTATGTCTCAAATGGCGAGCGTGAAAAAGCTCTTGAAGTGATAGATGAAGTTGAAGAGTTGGCAGGAAGTTCGCTTCAAGATCAGATTGACGAAATTCGGGACGGTCTGTTTTCTGATCCGGAAGAACGAATTGAATTCTTGGAAGGCAGACTTGCAGAAAATCCTGGAGATATCACATTGCTGAAGGAGATCGCAGATCTTTATGAAGGAGAAGGAGATCGTGAAAAGGCTATTGAGTATGCTCAAAGAGTACTTGATGAAGAAGAAACCTTCGAAAATGCAGAGCGATTAGCTGAGTATGCTCTTGCGGATGGAGAAAACAGACAGGCCTTAACATTTTTAGAGCAAGCTTTAGATTTAGCTGAATCAAATTCACAAAAGAAAACAGTATTAATGGAGCTTGTAGACGTACAGCAGAATCTTAAAAACTTTGAAACTGCCAGGAGATATGCTCGGCAGGGAATACAGTTAGATAGTAATTGGGGTGAACCGTACATAAAAATTGCAGGTATATATGCATCAGCAATTTCTGATTGTACATCGGGCCGCCAAATGGATCGTGATGACAGGTCTGTTTACTGGC
Source organism: Rhodohalobacter barkolensis (assembly GCF_002834295.1). Taxonomy (NCBI): domain Bacteria; kingdom Pseudomonadati; phylum Balneolota; class Balneolia; order Balneolales; family Balneolaceae; genus Rhodohalobacter; species Rhodohalobacter barkolensis. The sequence continues at coordinate 16,689 of NZ_PISP01000002.1, forward strand.
TGGTATTAGATTACCTGGACAGAGCGCGTAATACCGATTCATCTGTGGCTAATACGGTTCAAAGACAGTATAGAACTTACGAACCTGTAACACCTTCGTCAGAAGACAAATTTTTTAGAGGATGGGAACCCGGAGACGAAATTCAAATTGGCAGCAACATTTCTGATTGCTATGCCTGGATTGATGAAACAACAACAGTCCGATAATTTTTGATCTATCAATTCCTTCCTTATCTTACTGAGCAGAGCGATGCAAACGGAGTGTCGCTCTCTCATTTCTTCGATTCTGCTACTCTGTGGAATTTTCAGCTCGTCTTATTTTCAAGCTATTTGAAATCGATACTTTCAAGAAATATTACTACTTAATAAAATCTATTGTGCATGGCACGTTCGCGTAAAAATAAGGGCCGTAATAAGCCTAAAGGGAAAAGCAAGGGAAATAATAAAAACGTTTTTATCCCAAAGTTTCATCATAATCAGCAGACCCGAATTGGCGGCCGCTATAATGGTGTTCTGGAAATAAACCAAAAAGGGTATGGTTTTATCCGGAAACTGGACTTTGAGTTTAGTCTGGATCCCAAAGACCCATTTCTGAAACCGGATGAAGTGAAGCATCATGATTTACGTTCCGGACTGATTCTGGAAGGAGAATTTGAGCAGGATCAAAGCGGAAATCGTCACGTTCACTCTATCGAACGCATTAACGGCAAACCGGCTGAAGAGTGGCAAAAGGTAAATCGATTTGAGCTTCAGACTCCAATCATGCCTAATGAGTATATCAAACTTGGGTATAACGCGGATGATATTGAACTGAGAGTCATAGATCTGGTTTCACCAATCGGTCGTGGTCAACGTGCACTGATTGTTGCACCTCCGCGAACAGGGAAAACAGTTTTATTGAAGAAAATTGCCCGGGCCTTAACAGAGCACCATCCGGACATCTATACGGGGATTTTGCTTGTAGATGAGCGACCGGAAGAAGTAACCGATTTCCTTAGGTCAACCAATGCAGATGTTTTTGCTTCATCAAATGATAAACCTACAGAAAGTCACGTTCGGATTTCAGAAATGGCGCTCGGCCACGTAAAGCGTAAAGCAGAAGCAGGTGAGCACGCTGTACTGTTGATTGATTCGCTAACACGACTGGGCCGCGCATATAACGCCGTTCAAAGTAATAGCGGGCGAACACTCTCCGGTGGATTGGATATCCGTGCTTTGGAGATACCGAAAAAGATTTTTGGATCAGCTCGTAAAATTGAAGGCGGTGGTTCATTGACCATCATAGCTACTTGTCTTGTAGAAACGAACTCCAGAATGGATGACCTGATCTTTGAAGAGTTTAAGGGAACGGGGAATATGGAGTTGGTTCTGGATCGGGAAATTGCCAATGATCGAATCTATCCGGCAATTAATATTGCAGCTTCCGGAACCCGAAATGAGGATAAATTTATTTCAGACTCCCTGGAAGAGAGAAATATGGTTCGAAGATTCTTGCTTAAGAAATCACCAAAAGAGTCTATGAGCATGCTCCTTCAGGTTATGAGAAGAACTGAAAGTAATGAGGAGCTATTTCAGCAAATAGCCGCAACTACTTAAGAATGTCTCAGTATTGAGATAGCGACGGGTCGATTTTTTTGGCCCACTCGTTTATTCCGCCCTTCAAAACGGAAGCATTGTCGAATCCTTTCTTTTGGAGAAGCTCTGCAGCATCCGAGGCGGAGCTGCCGGTACGGCACATAATAATAATCTCATCTTCCGGATTGAGCTCCTCATACCGGTTATCTAACTCGTTATAGGGTATTCGAGTGGTCCCGTCCATATCCGCAATGTAATATTCGTGCGCCTCGCGAACATCCAGAAGTACAAAGGAGGAGTTGCTGTCTTGTTTTTCTTTAAGCTCTTCTACAGTTGTTTCTTTCATTTTCCTATCACGATTGATATCTGTCTAATTTAAACTGTGTGCCGAGGTATAATTTCTTGGCTTCCTCATCTTCGGCAAGTTGTTCAGCGGTTCCTTCCCTGAGAATTTTACCTTCAAACATTAAATAAGCTCTGTCTGTAATGGCAAGCGTTTCGTGCACGTTATGATCTGTTATAAAGATTCCGATATTTCTTCCCTTTAAACCGGCTACAATTTCTTGAATGTCCTCAACGGCAATTGGATCTACTCCGGCAAACGGTTCATCCAACAGGATAAATTTGGGATCGGTTACAAGAGCCCGAGCAATTTCAGTCCGTCTTCTTTCTCCACCCGACAAGCTGTATCCTTTACTGTTCACCACTTTTTGTAATCCAAATTCTTCAATCAATTCATCCACTCTTTGACGGATCTCCTTTTTGGGCATTGAGTGAAATTCGAGAATCGATTTTAAATTATCGCGGACCGTTAAATTGCGGAATACACTGGCTTCTTGCGCAAGATATCCCACCCCCATTCGTGCACGCTGGTACATGGGTTTTCGGGTAATGTTTTTATCATTCAGATATACACTGCCGGAGTTGGGTTTAACAATTCCTGTAAACATGTTGAATGTAGTGGTTTTGCCCGCACCATTTGGTCCCAGCAGGCCAACAATTTCACCCTGATTGACATTAATTGAAACGTGATCTACAACCACGCGTTTCCGATAACTTTTCACAAGATCATGGCTGTGAAGCGTCATGGGTTGATATGTCTTATCTGTCTGAGTCATTTAAATGAATAGGATCCAATATTCTCAATGCACAATGTAGTCAGTTTAATTCCCGCTTTCACATCCGAAATAGCGCAAGTTTCTGCTGTGCTGTGAATATAACGAACAGGGCAGGAAATTGAGGTGACATGGCTGCCTATTCCCACCAGATATTGCATAGCCGAAGTATCCGTGCCGCCGGCTGTTAATACTTCCCGCTGAATTTTGATCGAGTTTTTATTTGCTAAATCCTCAAGGTGCCGAACCAGTGTAGGGGTGCAAATAACGCTTTTGTCCATGATCTTAATACCAATTCCTTCCCCCAATAGAGTACACACTTCGTGATCACTCACTCCGGGGAGATCATTTGCCAGCGTTACATCAAGATTTAAACCTATCTCAGGCTGAATGGCTTGTGCTGCTACCCTTGCTCCCCGAATACCGACTTCTTCCTGTACGGTGAATGCGGCATAAAAATCACAGTTGGATTTTTTTGCCCGCTGTAAAGCTTCAATCAGGATATAGACAGAGATGCGATTATCCAGTGACTTTGACGAGATACATTCACCCAACTCAAGCAGGTCCTTGTCGCGAGTTACCGGTGTTCCATTCGGAATCAACTCTTTTACCCTGTCGGCTGGTAGTCCGGTATCAATAAAGAGGTTTTTCAGTTTGGACTTGGACTTTTTTTCACTGTCGGTCTGAATGTGAATCGGTTTGGAACCGATAACTCCGGGAATCGTTTCATTCCCATGAATCAGTACCCGTTGAGTGATAAGCGTTTCGGGATCAAAACCACCGAGTGTCGAAAATCGAATAAATCCTTTGCTGTCGACATGGGTTGTGATCAAAGAGATCTCATCCATGTGAGCTGCCGCCATTACTTTCGGTCCGTCACCTTTAACCCGGGCAATAAGATTGCCCATTCGATCCACGGAGTACTCATCAACATGATCCCTTATATGATTGATGAGTACACTGCGGATAGGAGACTCATGACCGGGTGCACCGGGCGTGGATACAATTTCTTTAAGAAGTTTAAAGTTTAACTTCATTTATCAAGCGATTTGCAGTCTGTCGAAAACGGAATCGAAAAAGAGTTTACCGTCGTCGGATCCAAGTACTTTTTCCATCGCTCGTTCGGGATGAGGCATCATACCAAGAACATTGCCTTCTTTATTTGTAATTCCGGCGATGGCTGAAACAGATCCGTTAAAGTTGGACTCTTCTGTTAAATTTCCGTTCTGGTCGCAATAGCGAAAAGCGATTTGGTCATTCTCTTCCAGGGAAGTTAAACCGTCATCATCAATGAAGTAGTTTCCTTCTCCGTGAGAAACAGGAATATTAATCACCTGACCTTTTTTCATGGATGTGGTGAATAGCGAGCGTGTGCTTTCAACTCGAATATTTACATTTTTACAAACAAATCGGAGTTTCTCGTTGTGAAGCATAGCTCCGGGCAGCAATCCCGATTCGAGCAGAATTTGAAAACCGTTGCAAATTCCTAAAACTGGATTCCCTTTTTCAGCGTATTCAATCACAGAATTCATAATTGGAGAAAATCGCGCGATGGCACCGGAACGAAGGTAATCTCCATAGGAAAATCCTCCGGGAACAATCAGAAGATCGATATCCGTCAGGTCGGTATCTTTATGCCACAGAAATTTAGTTTCTGCGTTCATTACATGTTTCATTGCGTGATAAGCATCGTGATCACAATTGGATCCGGGAAATACGATTACTCCTATTTTCTTTGACACTGTATTATCCTTTTATTTCTGTGATTAATTGATATATGCCCCTTAAAAATTTAAATAACAATAATTTACTGTAATTTTTTAATGTATCATCGTGTAATTAGGACACGTATAGGACACAAAGTATTAATTTCAAAGGGATTTGATGGACGTTTGTGTTGGGAAATGCTAACCCATCTGTACTGCTTCTGCAATGATACGGGTTATTACTGAATTTTGCAGAATTAGTAAAGCTATTAAGTAGTTAATGCAAGGGGTCAATTTGATAGTATAAAAACATATTTTACAGGTGTTTATAGAAGTGTAAGTATACTGTTTTTAGTAAATTAGAAACAACAATCAATAAAACAGGTGGGATTAGGATCTTACACCCTGCAAAATTTTAGAAATACTGACTTAGAAGCAGATAAATTTTACTCTCAGATTTGTGTGTAAACAGTTTTAGTCATCTAATTAGATCATTTAAACTATATTTATGTAAACCTTATTGTTGCATTCATATATTGCACTTTTAAAACAAAATGCCTTGTCCAAGTCCAAAAGTAAGATAGTCGGTTCTTTGTTGTTTTGTTTAGAAAATTTCTAAGGGTTATGTTGCTAACATACCATAATAAAACTTATAGCTAATGAAATATATTTATATATCAGGGTTCTATATTTCCATCTTGTTTTTAAGCTTTTCTTTGACAGGTTGTTCAAAAACTGAAACTGATAATACTGTTCAAGAGACAGAAGCAGTACCAATAAATAAATTTGAAGAAACAGCTACGGGGGATAGTTTTATAGTAAAATTCAAATATGATGATGGGCAAGAGAATGAGAAAATAGCAAATGCTTTGGTAACTATAGATGTATTTGATGACTTAGGATTTTCGGAAGGTGAAGTTTTATCATTGATTAGACTATCAATAATTCGTTCGCAATATGAATTGAACTATCCGAGATCTTTTAAGCTATCTGAAAAAGATAATGCTGTATTTGTTTCTACTGACGATGATGGATTGTCAATATTGATACGTGCCATAGGAGCTAATGCAATGGGAGTTGAAAGTACAATAACAGTGATTGATAAATATGATAAACAAGGAGAGCATATCGAGATGTTTTCAATGTGATGAGCCTACTATAATTTTTTTTAGTTAAAATGAATAAAGAGCGCTTAAAACCATGGGAACTGAGAGAGCAGCAGAACAAGCCGAAAGGCTGTATTGCTATCGTATGGCATAAATTAAAAATAGCTTTGATATGGATAGCGTTGGCAATCGCAGTAGCGATTGACCTTATCTTAAGCTTATTTTAACTCATGTTATTTTTCTTGGATTATAATTTTAAATGCAAAAAATATAATCAGATTTCAAACCTGAAATAAATAAAAAGGGCTACCAAAATTTCTTTTCATAAAACTGTAAATGGCTAATAATTACTACTACAAGAAACAAATCAGTAGTAATAAAATTTAGCAAAAATGATAACATCAGAAATTGAAGAGTCACTAATAAAAGAATTATTTGAGTACAGCCAACGGGCAATTTTGACACCCGCCAATCTTGGAATTTTTCAGAAGGGGACGAAAGATCAAGTTATTGAAATATTGGAGCAGATAGACGTAAACCAACTTATTAATCTTGAATCAAGAAAAGAGTATGATGAGTGGTTTGACGAGATTGTACTGCCATTTCATGTAGGGTTATTTCCCTTGTTCAGAGAGAACTTAGTTGTTTCGAAGGGTAACCCATACTCATATAGTGCACGACTTCTCACACAGTATTTGAAGTACCTTTCAACAAGGACAGTTGTGTATTATGTCTCATCTGAGATTCTCATAGGTTTGGTCCATCCTATTATTTCAAACAAATATTTGAGAAGTTTTTCTGATTTAGGGATCAAAATGGTTAACCAAATTGAAAATCGTGAGCAGTACTACAAAGTAATTAAAGACTATAGAACGAGATTGGATATGGATCTATGTGAACAGAATGAGGCTTTATTGGAGATGGATTTTGGTATTGAAGTGTAGGCTATTATTTAGTACCCAATATGTAAATAGAAAACCTTTTAAGCCACCTTATATGAAAACTTTTTGGTAAGAGTATTTAAAAATCTTCAATTATGAAGTATGACGAAGGTGTCTAAAAAATCAATAATATTATTTGACTTCTGATCTGAAAGTTCGCCTACTATTGTGATACCCACTCTGATAATTCTATTGTCATCTGATATCCAATATCCTTTCAATCTTAATAATGCTCCTTCATATTGAAAACTAAAGTCGTAGCTCAATTTGGGACGACCATCACCAAATTCTGTCCAATTATTATTTGCTCTTTCAGGATTAACACCCATAGATCGAATGAATTCATTATTCGATTCTTCCATATAATTCCTTAATTGAGTTACGCTTTGGTTCCTTGGAATAGATCCCGTAACAGTTATAGTGAAGAGAGCACCTCCATTACTATATTCTTCAATACTTTGATATGCGTAACCTGAACCCATGCTTGTTGCTGCTTCTACTTTAGTTGGATTTGAAGGAAAGCGTGCGGCAAATCTTTCTTCGTTGTTAGTCCATAAAGATTGTGCATCAACTGATGTCGATAATAGGATAAATGCTATAATTGTATTTAGGGTATATTTGTTCAACGGTGTTAATTATCAGAGTTTTCGCTATAAAATGTTTGTTTCATAGCAGTTGCATCTTTTTTTAGTTTTCTACTCATATAAAATGAAAAGACGATTAATACTATTATAACTACTGAAAATTTAGCATCATTGACTACTAAATCATATAACAGTAGTAATGAAAATCCAATGATTGCATAAATGAACTTATCCGATTTACCTTCAATTCTCGATATGGTATTCATTTTCTCAAAATCTCGATCAATTTTGTTTTCTCTTTCTCCCATAAATGCAACTGTTAGTAGTTAATAAATTATACTACTTGATATCAAAGTATTCAATTTATGTCAAAATTATCTTCACCTTCCTAACTTAATAGGTCATAAATCTCACAATCTTTGCTATCTCCCTAATCGATAGATCTCTCCATCCTATCATTTTAAATCAATATTTGAATCATTAGCCTGAATTAGGAGTTAAGATGGTTAATCAGATTAAGAATAGATTGAAATATTATGAAATTGTTGATCACTAAAGTACAAGATTGGATATGGGTCTGCGTGAACTGAATGTGGCTGTATTAGAAATGATTTTTCTGTAATAGATGTGTAATTTGAAAATGTGAAGTCAAAGGGTGAATTTATAAGCAGGCTGCTTATTACTCATAGTATTCATATTCTCGCTCTATTATATACTTTGGAATTTCATTAATAAACTGAATTCTCTTCGTCCAATTCCCATTTTCATCATAATCGTATTTATAAGTTTCTCTTTCTATCAAACTGTCCTCTGAATTAAACTGTTTCATTTCAATCAGATTACCATTTTTATCAAAATCAGAAAGATACTTGAAAGCTAATCTGTCGTCAGAATACGAGTTCCTTTCAATCTGATTACCATTTTCATCGTATTTGTAAGTATATTTAAAATCAAAGTCACCTTCTAAATCGTACTCTTTCCATTCATTTACATATCCTCTCTCGTTATATTTATAAGTTGTTCTCGCAACTAAATTGCCGTCTGAATTGTACTTATTTGTTTCAATTTGATTTCCATTTTCGTCATATTTGTAAGTATAACTAATAGCCAAACTGCCGTCCGAATTGTATGAGTTTGATTCACTAATATCTCCCTTCTCGTCATATTTATAAGTATATTTAGATTCTAAACTGCCATCTGAATTATACATGTTCTCTTCAATATGATTTCCCTTCTCATCATATTTAGAAATATATTTATATTCTAAGCTACCGTCTGAACCATACGAGTTAACTACAACTCTATTTCCTTTCTCATCATATTCTATCTGCTCATCATTTTGCCAAGAATATTGTTTTGCTCTTTTACCTTTTTCTATTTCTCCAAAACGGTCTACAGCTTCATATGAAATCTCAGTGTATGATTGAACTTCACCTTTTAAATTATCATTCGTCCAATCATTTTCATTTAATTGATTTGAACAGCTATTTAATGTGAAAACCAAAGTAATGGCTAAGGCTAACTTTTGAATTTTATACATCTTACGTCTCTACATTATTTTCAAGTCAATTTGTGGATATGCTTTTTAACACAGGCATATCAACATTCAATTGAGGATGTCCTTATTTCGTAATTAAGTTTTGTTCAATTGCTTCTTAAAATGTTATGGTCAAGATTAAGAAAACTCACTTATTAACAAAGTACGAACATCATATTATGCTAAAGTGAATTATTGATTTAAATCTTCATCAAGTATTGTCCCTTCTTCCTTCGCCTTATTAATTAACCCCCAAAAATCATTGATAGGAATCATTGGGGTGTACTGTCCCCACGTCCATTTTCCATCCATGCGCCCATTTTTGCCAACTATGTAATATCCAATTCGGTATTCAACAACTATCTTATTAGCGTCTTTGGGATTTGCTAATTTACCTTCAATCTTGGTTCGCCTTAGTCTTTCAATGATAAAGTATTTCTCAGGATTATTTTCCTGCTGCATAGTAGTCATGCTTTCAATTTCGAAATACACATTGGCTTTTCGTGAAATATCTTTTGTTTTAACTACTCTCTTTTTCCCTTTTCTTGTTCGGTTGATGAAATCAGCAAAGGATTCTTTCATGATATAATGATTGAATTAAGTTTATTTCCGTGAATTAACTCGACATTTTCCTCATTGACGATTTCATTTAGCCTCAGAGGATTTTGTGTGAAAATTAGTTTTAAACGATACTTTTTAATTTGTTTTACTTCAACAATAAAATCATCAAAATTGTACCTGATGAAAATAACTTGCTTATAAAAGTATATTTTGGTTTTATGGCTTAAAGTTATACACAAAGAAATATAATATCGGGGATTCGATGTCATTAAAGGAGTTTTTAGATAAGAACCATTCTACAATCAATACAACAGGGCATGTTTTAAGTTATTTGCAAAATAACAAAATTCAAAAAAATCAGAGACAGTTAGCACAACTTGAAGTGCTCAATAATTCACTTCTTAATGAGCAGAATGAGTTAAGGAAGAAGGAAGTTGAAAGATTCGAAAAATTGATGGATCAAAATGAAAAGGATAAAAGAGAAAAAGAAAAAAAGGAGAAATTAAAAACGGAGGTGTTAGAATTAGGACCTGCCACCAAATCTTTGTTGAAAAAAATTGAGCATAACAAAGACGAATATGGTGATTTAACAATCAGTTTTTTGCTAAGACATTCAGAATTAAATATCAAAAAAATGCGAGAGCATAAAGGGTTGGTAAATGATATTAACTTCTTTGATTATTTACATGAGTTAGATGAAAAGTATAGTGAGATCAACTCAAATTATGAAGGTGTTATCGAAGAATTTTCAAGTGAGTTGGCTGAATCATTAATTCAATTTCAAAGTGTTGTTTTAGGGGCAGAACTTTTAAGCAAATCAAAAAAGGATGTTCTAAGTGAGCAGAGCGAAAACACTAAAAAGTATCTTAAGAGATTAAAAATAAATATTGCAAATGAATTAAATGGCGGTAGCTCTTTAACAAGTCTTATTACCCATTTGAAGAAATACAATTCACTTGGCGATAAAATAAATGGGATGGGAACATTACACGACTTAAGAGATTATCCTCTACCAATTAGTTTTGATGAAGCACAGTATTTACATGGTTTGTTAACTGAGATAGAGGACGATACGGATACTTTTATAAATGAGGTTGATACTAAGGTTGATGAACTCCTATCAGTGTTTGAAGGTAATGGAGAAGATACTCTTGGCAAAGTTGAGAAAATCATTAAAAAAAATACGGATGTACTCTCAGTTGAGGACTTAGAATTCTTACTTCGTAATTCTTCTAAAGAGGTGGTTTTAATTGCTAAAGAAAAAATAGAAAATGGTTTAGATAAACTGAGAATTGCTTTAAATAATGATAAAAAAATTATAGACAAGGTTCCGATATCTAATCAAGAATTAAAAAGTGAGGGCTACAAAGGATTCAGTCTACCGTCAACAGTAATGAATAGAAATTTTTTTATCAGCGCAGAATACAAAACATCTATAGTAGAAGGGTTTCTAAAATCAAACATAAAGGAATTTATCCCTGAAGTGGACAAGTTGCATAAAATGGCTCTTGGTTTTGGGATGGCTTCATTTTTTTTGTTGTTTATGCTTGTTTTGGCCGATCCTGAACTAAGTAATCAGGTAGAGCTCACTATGATTATATTTCTCTTTTTTATTCCTATGACGTTTTCTTTGATATTTATTTTTCAGTCTCAGAACAAATTAAAGAAGGGTTTAAAGCAACTAAAAAAAGAAGTTGAATCAGAAATTGATGATATAGATCGCAAAATTTCAACTATTAAAATTAATATGAGGTGACATGCTATTGGTAAGGATCAGGCTAACTTCTTAACCTTACCAACCTTATATGTAGAACACCCTACAATCTTTGCTACCTCCCTATCGATAGTTATCTCTATTCGATAATTTCAAATAAATCTTTGAAGCATTATCCCGAATTGGCAATTTAGATGGTCAAGCAGATTAAGAATAGATTGAAATACTATGAAATTGTTGATCACTAAAGAGGAAGGTTAGATATGGAATTGTGTGTTCTAAATGAGGCTAAATAGATAAGGAATGTATCACCTGTTTAATTTAAAGGCTGATTTGAAAACTATCTGTTAAGTATCTGCAACTATCTGTCAATTAAATTAGTGGTGAAGTATACCCTGATTCAGTAGATTGTAAATTACTATTAATAATATCATCTACGTTTCAGCTAAAAGAGAGCTGATTAATTAACAAATCTACATCGGGCTATGCGTTATTCACCATTACTCCTTCTTGCATCCTTTTTTACCTTTTCTTCCTGTTCAACAGAGAGCACTCCTGTTTATCAGTTAAACACATCGGCTGAACCAAATGAGGCAGGGACTGTTTCACCGTCAAATTCAGAAGCTGAAGAGGGTGAATCTATTCAGATAACAGCTTCAGCAAATGTCGGATGGGTGTTTGATCGATGGCAAGGTGATCATGCAGGGATGAGCAATCCTGCAAGTATCTCAATGAATAGTGATAAGAACATAACAGCTCTGTTTGTGAGGAAAGATTATCCACTAACTATTTCGACTGTAGGTGAAGGGGAGGTAGAAGAACAAATTGTATCACAACCAAAGCAAACAGATTATACCTACGAAACAGTTGTTGAATTGATTCCCATTCCAAGTGATGGATGGAAGTTTATTGAATGGAAGGGTGATTTGGTAGGAGGAGAGAGTCCTGTTCAAATTACGATTGATGGGGAAAAAAACGTAACAGCAGTATTCGAACCTATTGCATATTTAGCTAAAAATGGAGTCACAATTATGTGTCCAAATGCAAACTTAGGAGATATTGGGATTGTAAATGGTGTAGAGTATGAAGTTGTATCAAGAGAAAGATTATGGCAAAAAGTTGAAGAAAATGCAGATCTGACTAAAATTTGTGTTTCTAAGATAATAAGAATGTCTGATTTGTTTAAAGATAATGATTTTAACCAAGCTATCGGAAATTGGGATGTCAGTTCTGTAACAAACATGTCGAATATGTTCAGAAATAGCACATTCAATCAACCCATTGGAAATTGGGATGTCAGTTCTGTAACAAGAATGGATTGGATGTTTCATGGAAGTCAATTTGACCAACCAATTGGTAATTGGAATGTCAGCTCAGTAACAAGAATGGATTGGATGTTTGATGGAAGTCAATTTGACCAACCCATTGGGGATTGGGATGTAAGTTCAGTGGTGAGTATGTTTGACATGTTTAATAACAGTCAATTCAATCATCCGATTGGAAATTGGGACGTCAGTAATGTGGAAAATATGGTAAGAGTGTTTTCATTTTCTGTATTTAATCAACCCATTGGAAATTGGGATGTCAGCTCAGTAACAACTATGGAAGCTATGTTTTATGATAGTAATTTTAACCAACCAATTGAAAATTGGGATGTAGGCTCAGTAACAAACATGTATAGAATGTTCTTTATGAGCCCATTCAATCATCCGATTGAAAATTGGGATGTTAGCTCCGTTGCAGATATGGATGGTATGTTCTCAAATAGTCCTTTCGATCAGCCAATTGGAAATTGGAATGTTAGTTCTGTAATAAATATGGATTACATGTTTAATTCGGCAGTCTCATTTAATCAAGATATATCTAAATGGTGTGTTCTGAATATCGATTCTGAACCACAAGGTTTTTCTGATGGTTCACCTTTAGATGAATCTAATAAACCCATATGGGGAACTTGTCCTAATTAAACTCTATCAATTTCAGTATTAATACAAATCAGGTTTCTCCGAACTCTATACTTAAATAAACATGAAAAACTGTTCTATCCTGCTCACCTTCTTTGTTTTAATTTTAACCTCGTGCGGAACTGAATCCACACCTGTATACACCCTTACCACAGTTGTTAACGGTGAAGGAACTGTTACTCCCTCGAGTGGTGAATTTGAAGAAGGTGAAGTGGTAACGCTTACTTCAAATTCAGATGAAGGATGGATGTTTCAAAGTTGGAGTGGTGATGGTTCAGGGTCATCAACTTCAGTTTCTATTAATATGGATTCTGATAAAAATGTAGTAGGGAATTTTCAGCGTAAAGATTATCCATTGAATATTACAGTTGAGGGAGAAGGAACTGTCCAAGAAAGAATCATATCTCAACCAAAAAGTACTGATTACCCATTTGAAACTATTGTAGAACTTACCCCTATTCCCGAAGAAGGATGGGGATTTATAGAATGGAGTGGTGATTTAAATGGAAATGAAGAACCAATACAGATTACAGTTTCAGGAGAAAAAAATGTGATTGTAAAATTTGAGTCAAAAATTAAGACTTTTGGTGGGAGCAAATCTGATGCAGGATCAGATATCATCCAAACAACCGATGATGGGTATATTCTGACGGGAAATACACGTTCCAACGATGGTGATTTCAGTGGGATGAACAAAGGTTCAAACGATATTATAGTAATGAAACTCTCCTCCAACGGAGATATTCAATGGAATAACTCCTACGGTGGTAGTGAATCTGATATGGGAAATAGTATCATCCAAACAACTGATGGTGGGTATGTGTTGACAGGGTTCATAGGTTCCAATGACGGTGATTTTAGTGGGATGAACAGAGGTTCAAATGATATTTTCGTCATGAAACTCTCCTCCAACGGAGATATTCAATGGAACAATACCTTCGGTGGTAGTGGATCTGAGGGGGGGCAAGATATCATCCAAACAACCGATGGTGGATATATTTTGACGGGGAGTACAGGCTCCAATGATGGTGATTTTAGTGATATGAACAGAGGTCCAAATGATATTTTCGTCATGAAACTCTCCTCCAACGGAGATATTCAATGGAATAAGACCTACGGAGGTAGTGGAAATGATGGAGGATCAGATATCATCCAAATAGCCGATGGTAGATATGTTTTGACGGGGTATACACGCTCCAACAACGGTGATTTCAGTGGGATGAACAGAGGTTCAAATGATATTTTCGTCATGAAACTCTCCTCCAACGGAGATATTCAATGGAACAGCACCTTCGGTGGCACTGAATCTGATGTAGGATCAGATATCTTCCAAGCAACCGATGGTGGTTATGTATTAACGGGGAATACACGTTCCAACGATGGTGATTTTAGTGGAATGGACAAAGGAGGTGCCGATAGTTTTGTCATAAAACTCTCCTCCAACGGTGATATTCTATGGAATAACACATTTGGTGGTAGTGAATATGATGTAGGATCGGATATCTTCCAAGCAACCGATGGTGGTTATGTATTAACGGGGAATACAGGTTCCAATGACGGTGATTTCAGTGGGATGAACAAAGGAAGTGTTGATATTTTCATAGTAAAACTCTCCTCCAACGGAAATATTCAATGGAATAAGACCTACGGTGGTGGTGGAATTGATATGGGGTATAGTATGACTTCAACAACCGATGGCAGGTATATTTTGACAGGATTTACAAATTCCACGAGCGGTGATTTCCGCGGTATAGATAAAGGAGATATTTATATATTCGCTATGAAATTCTCCTTGAATGGTGATATAGAATGGTAATATTCAACGTAAGAAGACTATAGGTGTCAGTAAAAGAGAACAAGGTTTAGATATATTCTTCACAATCGGTGGTGGGTATATTTTGATGGGATAAACGGATTCAAACGCAAGCAATAAGATCAGTAGGCTATGGATAGAATCAGACTGAAGTTTTTAACAAGATAGATAGAAAGCATCTCTGCCATAAACAATAAAGGTGCGAATTTGTTTAGAACGATGATTTTCACTGAGTTTCTGTGGGAGTCTAAGAACTGAACTCAAGTAGAAATTTCTTTTGACTTTTTTCAACTAACTATCTTCATAACCTTCCCAACCTTAAAATCGAAGACCCAACGATCTTTGCAGTCGCCCTGATCGATAAGTCTCTCAATCCTTCCGTTTCAAATCAATATTTGAAGCATTGTCTTGAATTGGGAGTTAAGATAGTCTGTCAGATTAAGAATGGGTTGAAGTATTATGAGATCATGGATCACTACAGAACGAAGTTGGATGTGGGGCTGTGAGAACTGAATTTGGATATTAGATAAATTTTGGATGTAAGGCTCAAAAAGAATAATGGTGGCGTGGTATGTGCCTTACCTTGATGAACGGGGATGTCGTTGGAATATGGAAGGCTGAAGGAATGTTAGGAGTTATAGATATGTAGTTTCTATTCTGACCTTCATTCCATTATAGCTATAAAAAGCCCATTAAAGTATCTAAGAGGCAATTAGGAAAATATCAGTTAAGTATCTGCAACTATCTGTTAACTATTTTTTTTACCGATTTTGGGCTTGAAACGTTAAGTTATAATTAAATCAAGATTTAAGAAGTCTTCGGGGACTCATTTAAAATCATACAAATCATCTACGTTATTATGGGGAATCTGTACTATTCATTTGCCGTTATTTTTTCACTATTTCTATTCTTGTCTTGCTCCACAGAGAGTACTCCTGTCTATCAACTATCCGTGGATGTTGAACCAACAGAAGCAGGTAGTGTTACACCGTCAAATTCAGAAGCTGAAGAGGGTGAATCTATTCGAATAACAGCATTAGTAAATGAGCATTGGGTGTTTGACAGGTGGCAAGGAGATCATAGAGGAACGAGTAATCCTGCAAGTGTATCAATGGATAGCGATAAAAATGTAACAGCTCTGTTTGTGAAAAGAGATTACCCATTAACTGTTAATGTTGAAGGGGAAGGTTCAGTAGAAGAGAAAGTTGTGAATACAAAAAACACTGACTATGAACATGGTACTGTAGTTGAGTTAACAGCAGTACCTACAGACGGTTGGTATTTTTCTCATTGGAGTGGATCTGTTGAAAGCGAAGAAAACCCTGAAACCCTTGAAGTTGACTCAGAGAGGGAAGTCACCGCAGTTTTTGAAAGAAGAGACTATCCGCTTACAATAAATATTGAAGGAGAGGGAACAGTATCTGAAGAAGTTATTCAAGCCAAAACTACAGAGTACCCATATGAAACTGTTGTTCAATTAACAGCAAATCCATTAGATGGGTGGAGTTTTATAGAATGGAGTGGTGATTTTTCAAGTAATGAAAGTCAGATTAACATTTCTGTAAATAATGAATTAGTAGTTAAAGCATTGTTTGAAAAGACATTTTACTTACATGATAATGGAATTACCATAATGTGTCCGAATGCAAATGTTGGAGAAAAGGGAATTGTAGAAGGGGTCGAGTATGAGGCGGTTGACAAAAATTTAGTAATTCAGCGATTAGATGAAAATAAAGATTTAACTAAGGTTTGTACTTCATTGGTAATAGACATGGTAGACCTTTTTAGAAATAGAGACTTTAATCAACCTATAGGAAATTGGGATGTAAGTAATGTAACTGATATGAGTGGTTTGTTTTGGAATTCCAATTTTGACGAATTATCTAATTTTAACCAATCAATAGAGGAATGGGATGTTAGTAGTGTAAAATCTATGTATGCGATGTTTAGAGGAACGGTTTTTGATAAAAATATTGAGAAATGGGATGTAAGTAATGTAACAGGAATGTCTTCCATGTTTAGGGAATCACAATTCAATCAGCCCATTGAAAGTTGGGATGTTGGGAATGTTACACAAATGTCGGGTATGTTTGTAGGTGCTGAATTTAATCAACCATTAAATAAATGGGATGTAAGTAATGTAGAACGTATGAGTATGATGTTTAACTCCGCTGAATTTAATCAACCTATAGGAGATTGGGATGTTAGCAGTGTAGTAGATATGAGTAATATGTTTTTTATTAATTCTACTTTTAATCAACCAATAGGGAATTGGGATGTAAGTAACGTGGAAAATATGAGATTAATGTTTCACACTTCTGTGTACAATCACCCTTTGGATGGTTGGGACGTGGGTAAAGTTACTAATACGGTGGGAATGTTTGCACGCTCTTCTTTTAACCAACCAATAGGGAATTGGGATGTCAGTAATGTTGAGAGTATGTACAATATGTTTGGACACTCGCCATATAATTATCCATTAAATGAATGGGATGTGAGTAATGTTTCTGAAATGGATCTCATGTTTAGGAATACCAATTTTAATCAACCAATAAATAAATGGTGTGTTTCGAACATAATATCTGAACCAAGCGATTTTGCTACAGATAGCCCTCTCGTTGAAGAAAACAAACCAATATGGGGAACTTGCCCTGAATAATACATTTATTTTTACTGATGCGAATTATGAACCCCAACCTTTATGATACGATTTATGAATAATTTTAAGCTTTCTCTAAACTTGCTGATTTTTATGTCACTAATAGTGATCGCATCATGCAGTGATTCTCCATCAAACACAGAGCCTGAAGAATTAGGTGAAATTTCAATTACAAACATTTCAAATGGGGACATTTTAAGCGGTGAAGTAGATTTGAATTTATCAATAAATGCCGCTGATGAGCTGAATCAAATTATTATTAAAGTGAGAGGAAACAAAATTGCTTCATTACAACCCAATGAAAGTAATTTTAGTTTAACAACTTGGGAATTCGCAAATGGTAATGCAGAGGTGAAATTAGAAGCCATTACTACTAACGGAGATTTAATAAGCAGTACAACTAATGCAGTCTTTGAAAATTATCTATTTAAGTGGCAAGTTGGAAACTTTGTAAATGACTTAACTGACAACCCATTGGATGATCAAGTTTATTTAATTGCATCTAAACCAAATGGGGAATTAATAGGAATAGAAGAAATTACGAGTAAATCACATGAGTGGGTTGGTATTGGGGCTCCTGAGGAATTTGATTTTAATCTACCGAGCTACTTTAACCTGACATTAATGCATACGTGGTATTATTCTAATAATAGTGATTACAAATATTTGAAGTTACAATCAGTAACAGGAAATGAAATATGGACAGAGATTAATCAGGATGAACTTGGAGGATTTCCATCAGTCAGTAAATTTAATGATTCCTACCAAGAAGATTTAAGAACCATTGAAAATAACGAGGATAATATATATATAATGGAGCCATTTCCATCAGTTAATTCAAATTCTGAACATGAAGGGGGAGTAAACGTAATTGTTGAAAACATAGAAGGGAGTGGGTCTAATTGGTTCTTAGTATATGTAGGGAAGGGAGATCAAAATAGCGGATATGAATATTTCCAATTTAACGAAAATAATGATTTATATGATTATGAGTTAAATATTGATGTTGCAAATCATTCGTCAGATATTCTAATTGAACATAAACTTTCATCAAGTTTTTATTTTATAGAAAACGCAATAAAGGATTCAACTTATACTATAGATTATAATGATGATAGAATAGGTACAGTTGAAAGTTCGTTACTAATACCCAATAATTTGAATTTTATTTTTAACGGAATTTATGTTCGATATGGCGAGAATAGATATGTCTACTCATTAACTAATTTTATTACGGACAGGACTACAAATATTCCACGAGTTAAACATTTTACCCCTACAAATGCAGAGGTAGAGGAGCATATCGTTCAGCTTTATGATGAATTAAATAGTAATTCTGAAACCACTATTTATTATGAGCAAAGATCGATTGGTAATATAATTAACGAACTTGATTTAATTGATGTTAAATACGAATTGATAAATATTGATAACGAGCATTATAATATTTTCAATGAAGGGGATGCAGACATTTATAGGTATAATAATTATTACGCAGGTGAAACCTACACCTCTCAGTGGGAAGTTTTTTCATCATCTGACATACATGAATTTGCTTATCCAAATATTTCTGATTTTCTAAGTGATATTGCACCACAATTTGAATGGTCAGATTTAAATTTGACAAACTTAGAATATTATAAACAATTAAATTCTGATGAAAACATCATCCTCCTGAAGCAATTCTTGATGTATCAAGGTTTATCTACAGAAAATACTTCTTCTATGTCCATTCGATTTTGATTCGCATTTGTTAGTTAAGTGTTAACTCATTCTTTAAAAGCACAGAAGAATTTTTAAGTAATGTTGGAAAAGAATCAACGGACACCGATTCCTTTCCGCCCTCGGGCAGGAGAAACAGCACACATTTCTTACTCGGGAAAGTAGGATCTATGTATTTCTGTAGGTCCTCAATACTAATTAATTTCTTCATCTTATTGCCGTTGCAAGCTTTCTTAAATTTTCTCTTGGATTTGGGTGTCAAGAAAGAATAGAGAACCTGAATTCTCATAATCATATCCTTGACTTCATTGATTGTATATGTTCTATCCTGATCCATTCATCTATTTATTAAATTTCCGTTTATAGGTCGTTCTGAGTTTTACTCATCTCATTGTATCACTTGCTGAATTGGGGTCGGCAGAATTGAAATATGGAAGCCTCATGAGGAATTGTAATGGTAGTTGACGGGTGTGGAATTATAAAAGAGAATCACCAAAATGATCCTCCTGTATTTTGATTTCAAAATTGGATTAAAAACCCAAATGCGCAGTAGATTGGAACCGTCTTTCAACGATCCGATTTCTCTTTTGTAGCTGTTTGAACGAAGTGTCGATATCAACGTCGTTAATCTTTGCAAAAAGAAACAGTTCTTTTAAATCTGCAGGATTTAACTTCATTTCCACCCACTCTGATTCTCTATATTTCTCGGGGAATTCCTCTTGAAATATGAACTCATAGAAATCAATCGGGAATTGGTCATTGTAGTTGTCAGCTCTGATTTCCTCAAGTACATCCACCCTTTGGTTTCTAAGTACATTGGATGGAATTCGATCAGGTGTATTTGTTGTCGAAAGAACGAGTAGATTCTCCCTAAGTAAGGAATTATCCAAGATGTTCAATAATCCAATATGCCCGTCTCGACCTGTCACAATGGATGCGACTTCTTCAATTACGAGAACAATGAGTCTATTTTCTACAACTCTGTTAAGGGTCAACAGCCCGAAGTCATTAAGCAGCTTAACATCTTGAGAACTACCAATTCTAATTATGATTGCGTCAAGTTCGTCAATGAGCAAAAAATTTATTGCATAATCAATAAATCGACTCTTGCCAACCCCATGTCTACCATATAGTAATATAGACCTCTTAAACCCTAAATTATTATTCTGATAGAATTCTTTGTTGTTTAAAAAATTGATTATGCCTTCATGTACTCGTTTCAAGGTGCTGTTATACTCGTGGGTCGGAAAGTAATGGCTACCGAAATACTTAGTCCGATTTTCTTTCTGTAGCAGACGCAAGTACTCTGATCCCATTTCCCTATAAAGGTCAGGCTCATCACCGAGAGCTTCGAGTAGATCCATCATATCTTCATCGGCATCATTATAATTTTCTCGTGCAGATACTTTTGATAAAACGAAATTATCTTGACGAGTAGAAGACGGATAATATATGCCTGATGGAATTTCAGATTCAATCGTATGAGGGGGGAATGACAGAAGGGGTCCCTGATCTAATACGACGTTCTTGTATTTCTTTGAGTTGTTAATTGAGAAGTACTTTTTCGCTTCTGTTAATAGGTGAGCAACGGTATTATCAGATTTTTTGGAGGTTGACGATGTGAATGTGGTCAAGGTTTCCATAGGCACATTTTTGATTAGGGATGGGAATTTTCATGCCTTTAAAGATAAGAGATTTAACCTTTGATCACATCCATATCTTCCCAGAAAATAATGGTTTATAAACTAAATAATTAAGGTTAGATTAGTAGTGGCGTATTCAAAATATGAAAGCTGTATTATTTCAGATTGTAGATTTTAAAGTACTAATTCATAGTCAGGCTATTATTCTTTATAGTTTGCAGGAATACGTTATTTGAATTACTATTTAAAAAATTTAAGTGTGCGGTACCCTAAATGGAATTATATGTTATAACTCAGAATGATTTTATTGAGAACTGCTAAAAAATAACAACATCACTAATTACTATTGAGAGAAAAATGGAAATAAAGGACGTGACAGGATTAAGCGATCCACTTAAGAAATTGATTGAGGTAATATCTCAAGGGGTTGGTGCAGTATTCAAGCCGTATTTAATCAGAAAAACAGCTGATGCTAAAGCATATGAAATAAAAAAAATTTCTGATGCAATAAAAGTGAATCAAGTTAATCTAAAAGAGATCACTTACTCTGATAACCAATTAAGTCTTACTTCAATAGATAGAAAGGAATTAAAAACAGAAGATACTTTAGAAGTACGAGCAGAAAATAGAAATCAATTTCAAGAGCAGAAAAAACAAAAAAACATAGAAAATATAACTCAAAAAGCTGCTCAGCAGTTGGGGAATGAGGAAAATGTTTCAAAAGAACCTGTAGATGAAGATTGGACGACAAGGTTTTTTAATTATGCAGAGGAGATTTCAAATGAAGAAATGCAAAATTTATGGGCTCAAATTTTAGCAGGGGAAATTAAAAGACCAAATTCATATTCATTAAGAACCTTGCAAGTTCTTAGAAATCTATCAAGGGAAGAGGCTTTTATATTTGCCAAAGTAGCAAATTATGCAATCAAATCTCAAAATGAATGGTTTGTATATAATGAGAAAAATGTATTAAAAGATTTTGGAATAAGTTTTAAAGAGACAACCTTATTACAAGAGATTGATCTATTGCATTCAGGAATAAGCTATAATTTAGATAAATCATCATCTGTTGTAAGTGCGAACTTCATAGTAGGAAACAAATTTGTGGTTGTTGAGAAAAAACCTAATGCCCCAAGAATAAATTTCTCAATTTTATTATTTACTTCAATAGGTAGTGAAATGCTCAATTTAATTCAGCCAAAACCTGATTTTAAGTATATACAGAAATTAGCTTCCGATTTAAGATCTAATGATATTACTGTGAAGTACGCAGATATTCTTGAAAGAAATGACAGTAAAGTAAAATATTCTAAACCATTAATGGATATACCTGAATTATAACCAACAGATTCTGCTAATGGGATTCACGTAGTATACTATGGTCAGTGTTGATATATACTACAGATATTGCGTCAGAAGCCATGCGTTATATGAGTAAGGGTTATTCATTGTAATAATCAATTTCTCCCCTATTTTAATTTGAAGCATTTAGAATCAAAATATGAAAGTCGTTCTATTTTAGTTTATACCACTTCTTCAAAAATGCTAAATACCCCTGCTTATCGTGGTGTTCTTCAATTTGATCAATTTCAAAACAGATTACAGAATAGTTATCGGGATAAAATGTCAGTACTATTTTTTTTAACCCCTCAACGGTAAACGAATTGTTATTTATAGGCTTGTAAAATTGATATATAAGATTATAGTGTTCTCTCTTCATTGTATTTTGATTGTGATTAATTAAAAGTTTCTTGTTTAAATGGTACGGCTTGAGCTGATCCGTATAGACTTATATTCAATTGGCATATGATAGAAAAGATTTCTAATTGCATTGATTCAGGTACTATAATTGAATCGTAACGTGTAGCCAATGGTATTGATGGATACTTTGTATAAATCATTGATAGCAATGATAATATATACTGAGACTCCCATTGAGTATACAAGTAATAGATATATGATTTATCTTTTTCTACTTGATGTAACCTGTCGCCAAATACGAGTTTGAATCTCTTTGCTGTATTCAATGATTTGAGTGTAACTATCCATTCAGGATATTTTGAGTCAATCACTTGATGCAATTGATTTACAATAGTTCCTTTCCAATGATGGGTATAGTGTGAACGGTAAGCCAATGTCATAAACGCTTCTTTAACCGTATTTCTCAAGAATTTTTTGAATAGGGTATCATTTAGATGATCTTTTGGATGATAGATACACTTACGAATATGGGCTAATTCCCTATACTTGTAATCGTGTTCATCTTCATCAATGAGATTGGCTAATGATTTATCTAAGGTTGATTCGATTTCATCATTTGAAAATTTCTTAAAAATAAGATCCTGTAAATGTTCATAGATGTTACCGTTCTCTAAATGGTTGAATAGGGTATAATTGGTTGGCAGATCATCTCTCTGTTTGAGTTGTAGAAGCGTATATGTAGCCATTGAAGACCGTATATCATAGAAAGATACATTTTCACCTGTATTTGTTTTGAAGTGTCTAAGGTGTGATTTTTTGATGTGGCAATGATCCGTAATAATACGGTTATCAATTAAACGTTTCTTGTAAATCCTTGTATCACAGTTTTTTACGTTATTGTAAGCAGTGAAATTCTCTCGTTTTTTAATCTCTTTTTCAGGTAAATCAAGGGTAATTTTCTTGGATGAGTTAAACAGAGATTGTAATGCAGGATTATCATTTAGATCCGAATAGGTATAAAAATCCTTAAGCATGTGATAGGTCTTACTATGTGGTTTCAGGTTCACAGTAATTGATTCAAAACCGTTTACAGTAGCATCTAATTCTATATTGGGATTCATTTTGTATTTTTTACACGTGCCGTAAATGTCAGGCTCATTAATCCCTCTTGACCGTGCTAACTCTTCTGCCATCTCTTGAGGTATATAGCTATGTACCCATTTATTTTGACTGTAAGACCATTTGCGAACGGGATGTATTATTTCATATTCATCTAATACGTCTAACACCGTTGAATACCATTCCCTCGAAAATAGCTTAATCAATCTATTTGATGATTGTTCAACCTGTGAATAGGTTTTTAATGAATTATTCTCTGAATCTATCTCATAAAAATCATTGAGGAAAAAGGAAAGTTTTATTCTAAATCTCTCTTTGAACTTTGAGAAGTAATAAGGGGAAAGCTGTTTATTTTTCTTCTCAAGAAATGAGTGATATATATCATCATTATCTAATAATGAACTGGGTTATTTGGTGTTTTAAACGTGAAAGTTTCCATCTGTAATTTTGGTGTCTATCTGATTCTATATCAAATCATATATTTGTTATTATTCATTGTTGTATTTCTTGGTGTTAATACTCTGATCAATATTTGAGAGTGGATAACAGGGTAGATCATTATTCCACCCTGTTTCACTTTCACTTTCACCAAAGCATCTATAAATAACTATTGTACTACTCTCTTTTTTAAATAAAATCCTTTGATTCTATAAACCATTGGAATGGTTAAACTTACAAGTTTATAGATCTATATAAGAGTTAAAAGTCTTTTAATATTTGAGAGTGGATAACTATTATTACTTTTTCTCTTTGTATATAATCCCTTTTACATTAATAAAGAGTATGTTAAATCCATATTGTTACAAGCAATCTTTATTATTTATGTATATATATTAAAATAAAATTAATACATAATAAGTGTATAATAAATATTATAAGAGAGGAGAGAACATAAGACACCGTATATTGTTTTCATTAGTGCTGTAACTCATTGATATAAATATAATTACAGCGATTAAAAACCCAATCTAAATGATAATATGAGTTATAAGTAGTTATCAATTGATTGTGTTATCTTCTCTTAGTGATTCCATGTAGTTATTGACATCTGACTCTTTGAATCGTACTAACTTAGTGCCAATTCTAAGTACAGGTGGAAAATTATTATTTCTTTTCCTTTCCCGATCAACCGTTTGAACACTAACGTTTAGTAATTCCGCTAATTCATTCCGTGTAACTAATCCATTCATTTTACATACGCTTCCATTTCTTAATACATTCAATTGTGTATTAAAAGAGCATATCAAATCCGTATTGTTACAAGCTATATTTATTACTTGAGTGTAATAAAAACAGATATTTATGGAATATTATTTATTATATAAAAAGTAATTCATGATACTTGAGAATGGAACTACTTGTCTAATCTAATCTCATTTAAAAATGATTCATACTCTTTTAAAGCTTCTATCTTTTCTGAATGATAATCATAGCGATTATATATTGAACGGATTGCAGAGTGTTCATTGGCAGAAGCATTATTTAACAGATGATCAATAATATGTGGCTGTATACCCTTTTCACTAAGATGTGTATTGAGAGTCCGTCTTAAATCGTGAAAATTGAAATTATCAATACCTGTTTTCTCTCTGATCAGTTTTTTCATCGGCTTGAATGTTGTCGGATATGTATGATAATGGCTCTTCCAATTGGAATGAAAGACATATTTAGATTTTTTATTCTTGGATCTTGGAATAATGATATCATTCATAATAGTATCGCAGAGATACACCGTATCACCATTTCCATTTTTTGTATTTTCAGGCGGTATAGTCCATATCTGATTATCAAGATCTAATTGATCCCATGTCATTTTGAGCGTTTCTTTTTTCCGTTTGGCTGTATAAAAAAGAACCTGTACTAAATCTTTAAATGGTTGAGTTGTTAAATCTACGTGTTTGAAGATGCTTTTTATCTCTTCTTTACTATAAAAAACTTCCCTTGGTTTTGGTTTTGGGAGACCTACCATTGCATTTATAACAGGATTGTGTAACTCGTCTGCTAAAGATCTACCATGAATGAAAAGTGATGAAAGCATTTGCTTTAATTTTCGGATATGTGATACAGAATACTCTTGTTTTTGGTAATCCTGTAAAAAGTAGGTGATATCTTTTGTTCTAATTTGATCCATTTTTTGAGATCCGAATACAGGTAATATATGTTTTTCAATCGTGGATGTATTGGTAGTATATGATGCCTCACGTAGATTGGGTTTCATTGTGTAATCCCTGTAATTCTCATACACTTCTTTTAGAGTTGGTACAGATGAAACAGATTCCTTATTCAAATCATCAGGATATACACCTTTTTGAATGTTGAGATAGTATTCCGTGGCTATCTCTCTTGCTTCCGCCAATGATAGAGCAGGGTAATCACCTATATTTTTTCGTTTCGATTTACCTTTTGAATCTCTGTATCTGAAACAGAAGACTTTTTTAGTTTTGGACACTCTTAAACTTAAACCTTGGGTTGTGTCTGTGTATTCTTTCTGTTTTTCCGTGAATGGGTAGCTTTCAATTGCCCTGTGAGTAAGCTTAATAGATGCCATATTTGAGAGTCATTTAATTGATGCGTGAATCCAATATAAAAAATTTGAGACAATTAGGACACATATAGGACACAAATTAGGACACTTGGAAAGAATAAGATAGAGAAAGGAAAAACGAGACGTTCAGAGATAAGTTAATGTATTACAGTGCCTTAGGCTGTATTATGTGGTGTCTTAAGATGGGATAGGGTAGGGTGTGATAATATCTACCCTTTTATTTCTGTGATTAATTGAATTTCCTGCAGCACGCCGTTTACTTTCAGGCACTCCTCAAAACTTCCTTCAAAAACGGTGGCTTTACCTTCATTATGAACCTGAAGAGTATACTTTTCGGCCTGATGAACGGTGCACCCCAAAGCCTTGATGAGCTGATTGATCACTTCATCAAATGTGTGAATATCATCATCATAAAGAATGACTCGCCATGGAGTATCTACAGACTCTTCCTCTTCAGTTTTTTCGAGCACGTCCGCACCGGGTGTCTCAGCCGGTTTTTCACCGGAGTTGAGAATAGTTCGTATGTGCGAAGGCTGGGTCATGTGAGGTTTAATTATTTTCGATCTGGATGGTATAATCTTCCATTACCTCATTAGCCAGTAACTGGGTACACGCGGTGTCGGCAATTTTCCGTGCCTCATCTTCTGTTTCGGCTTCAATGTCCAATTCAATCAGCTTGCCGATTCGAACTTCTTTCACGTCATTAAGTCCCAGGTTTTGCAGAGCGTGGTGTGTAGCTTTTCCTTTTGGATCAAGGATAGACTTGCGAAGGGTGACATTAACTTTTGCTTTGTACATAGGTGGTTTTTGGCGGTTTTTGGAAAAAGTATAAGTTAACCTTTCTGCGACTCAGCTGCTACCCGTTGTTGTATATACTCAACGCACTCCTTTTCGCTTTTTGTATGCCTGTCAATAACATCTGCAAACGTCCATTTTCGGATCCAGGTGATCTGTCTTTTGGCGTATCTTCGGGTAGCTGTTTTAATATCTTCAACCATCTGTTCGTGCGATATCTCACCGTTCAAAAACTGAATGGCCTGTTTGTATCCCACCGTTTGAAGGGCTTGAAGATCGGGGCTGTAACCTGCATTCAAAATGGATTGGGTCTCTTCTACGATGCCCTGCTCAATCATCTGATCTGTTCGCTTTTCAATTCGTTGATGAAGGACTTTTCTTGGGTGATGAAGAGCAAAAAAAGCATAGCGATCCGGCAGAGTCAGTTCTTCATTTGAATGAAAGCTGCTGAACGGTTTTCCGGTCTGCATCCAAACGTCCAGGGCGCGAATAATTCTCTGTCGGTTCATCCCATCCATTTTTTTGATGTACTCGGGATCAACTTCACTCAGTTTTTGGTAGAGAGCTTCGAGTCCCTCATTTTCTGCTTGTTGATTAAGCCGGGCAATGTTCTCATCGTTTGAGGATGGAAGATCATCAAGCGGCTGGATTAGTGACTTTAAGTGCAGGGAGCTTCCGCCGCAAAAGATCACAGTTTTACCGCGTTTCTCAATATCGTCGGCCATTTTGAGCGCACGCATTCGGAAGTCTGCTACGGAATCCGGCTCATTTAAATCAAGTATGGATACATTGTGGTGAGGTACCAGATTCAGCTGATTTGAAGTGGGTTTTGCGGTACCGATATCAATTTTTTTGTAGCACTGACGGGAATCGACAGAGATGATTTCTCCATCAATTTTGAGAGCAAGTGCAACGGCCAGTGAACTTTTACCGGAAGCTGTTGGACCGGCAATAATAATTCGTTTTTTCATAATGCCTTAAGATACCGGATATCAAGGAACTCTACAGATAGAAATCATCTAGCAGAGGTCATCTAAATAAATGAAATTGTCTGCTAAAGGCGTTACTTTACAGTTGCAGGACGAGGCAGGATTTATTAGTATAGATCTTTTGAACTGACC
The DNA here is from genome assembly GCF_002834295.1 of Rhodohalobacter barkolensis. NCBI lineage: Bacteria > Pseudomonadati > Balneolota > Balneolia > Balneolales > Balneolaceae > Rhodohalobacter > Rhodohalobacter barkolensis. The sequence continues at coordinate 44,609 of NZ_PISP01000002.1, forward strand.
TGCATTTATTGCAAAAAAGAGACTTATCAGTCATTTAAAATAGATTGACATCAGATTATGAAATTTAATGTATCCAGCAGTGATTTAAATCAGGGACTTGCAGCTGTATTTGGTGCTGTTCCAAGCAAAGCAACTCTCCCAATTTTAGAAACCGTTCTGTTTGAATCTGAAGAGGGGCGGTTAAAACTGACGGCAACCGATCTGGAAATTTCCATCATTGAATATATTGATGCAGAAATCGAGGAAGAAGGAGCTGTTGCCATTCCTGCAAAACGTCTGCTCGAGACGCTGCGTCAGCTGCCTGATATTTCTGTCTTTTTTGACGTGGACCCTTCCCACAATGTTAAGTTCAAGACAGATAAGGGGAATTACAAGCTGATGGGTGAGGAAGCCGATGAGTTTCCCGAGATACCGAATATGAATGAGGGAATGACGCTCACAACTGAAACGGAATTGGTTCAGGACGCTATCGGAAAAACCATGTTTGCCGTTTCAACAGACGACTTGCGTCCGGCTATGATGGGTGTCTATTTTGACATCAGTGAAACAGAAAGCAAATTTGTAGCTACCGACGGTCACCGATTGGTCCGGTTTGTGAACAGGAATTTGAAATCAGAAAAACCGGTCTCCTTTATCGTCCCGGATAAGGCGTTAAACCTTATTTCGAAAGCTTTGGATGGTGCAGATTGCGACTTAACGGTATCTGATGATCACGCTCAATTTAAGAGTGGAAATACAATTATTATCACACGTCTCATCAACGAGCAGTATCCAAACTATGAGTCCGTTATTCCGCGCGATAACGACAAAGAACTTACCGTAGACAAAAACCAGATGCTCTCTACCGTTAAACGGGTGTCTGTATTTTCGAGCTCAACCACGAGGCAGATTCGATTACAGCTCAGTCCGGATAAACTGACAATCCGTGCCGAGGATATCGATATGAGCAGTGAGGCTAAAGAAACCATTGCCTGTGATTACAGTTTTGATGACATGGAGATTGGTTTCAACGCAAAATATTTGGCTGATGTGCTGTCTAATGTGGATGGTGAAGAAGCTAAGTTTGAGTTCTCAACACCAAACCGTGCGGGTATTGTAAAACCTGTTGAGGAGAGTGAAGGTGAAGAGATGCTGATGCTCGTTATGCCTGTGATGCTAAACAATTATGCATAGGCAAATATGTCGAACATTGTTACACTTACAACAGACTTTGGCCTGCAGGATCACTACGTAAGTGTAATGAAAGCGGTGATGCTGGGGATCAATCCCGATCTTCGCTTTGTTGATATCTCCCACCAAATTCCACCTCAGGATATCATGGCGGGAGCATGGGTGGTTCGAAATGCCTCTCTGGAGTTTCCCCCTAAAACAGTTCATCTTGTAGTAGTTGATCCAGGAGTGGGCACCGAGCGCGATGCCGTTGCGGTAAAGATTAAAGATCAGTTGTATGTTGGTCCTGATAACGGAATTTTTTCTCTGATTGGCGATGAATTTGAATACGAAGCTTATCGCTTAACAAACCAGACTTTCTGGAAAAAGGAACCCTCAAACACCTTTCACGGCAGGGATATTTTTGCACCGGTAGCGGCTCACCTTGCAAGTGGTGCAAACCTCAGTGAACTTGGAGATCCGGTTGAGGAACTGGTTACCTACCGCTGGGCAGTTCCGATTTCAGATAAGGATGGCATCCAGGGTTGGGTGATGCATATCGACAGGTATGGTAATCTGATTACCAATATTTCGTCTTCACTGATTGACGAAGCGATTGGATCATCCAAGTTTCGGATTTATACCGGAAATACTATTCTGGACGAGATCGTACCAACGTTTAATTCTGTAGCCGATGGCGAGCCTGCCGCATATATTGGCAGCTCTGATACTCTTGAAATTGCGATCAATAAAGGCAATGCTCAGCAGATGCTCGGTGTGCAGAAAGGAGCTCAGGTATCTATAATCATACAGAAGTAGCAATTTTTGCTATTGGAGTTGGATTGTAACTCTGCTGAGATCTGTTCGTAGAATTAATGTCAGGAAGTTATAGTTCATCAATGAAAAAGCTCCATTCAATATGAAATTACAGGTTCGCTCTCCAAAACACGATCGTGAAGTGATTGAGATTCCGATTAAGGCTGCTGAGTTGTCATCACTGTTTAATGGCACGATTGCCTCTCCAAAAGGTGATGAATACCCGATAAAGAATAATATTATTGATCTACTGCCGGAAGAAAAAAGCTACTCGATGGCACAGAGCACAAATCACTGGAAACTGACGGCCTCTGTATATGAGGATTTGTGGAGAAAAAGATCACTATCACTGCTCACCGGTGATGAATTTCCAATAGAAAAAGAACAGGAACTGCTGGCGGATTGGATTAATCCAAAACCCGGAAAATGGTATCTGGATGTTGGTTGTTCTACGGCTCTTTATGCCAGAACTCTTAAAAAGCGTGAGCCGAAAAGTCACCATGTTGCTGTAGACTTTTCAAAAGTGATGCTTGAAGAGGCGAGATTGAAAGCAGAAGCAGAACAGATGGATCTCTTTCTGATCAGAGCTGACGGGCGGGATCTCCCATTTTTTGCCGGTACATTTGATGGACTGAGTATGGGCGGAACGTTGAATGAATTGACTGACGAATTGAAAGTGCTGTACGAATGCCGGAGAGTTTTAAAGAGCGACGGTGTTTTTTTTATGATGCATCTTGTTAAAGCTGCTTCCTGGTACTGGAGGTTATTTCAAGACTCGGCAGAATGGGGCGGGCTGCAGTTTTGGTCGGTAGAAGAGAGTAACGAACTCTTCAGAAGAGCCGGTTTTAAAGTAGAAGAACAGTTTACAAAAGGAATCGTCTGCTTTTCGAAACTGAGACCGATCTGATTACAGCTTCCTGAAGGGAAGCAACATGATTAGCCCCGGGTGCAACCCGGGGAATTAAGGATACATAAATCTTCAACCCTGAAAAGGTTGAATTAAGAAATTTAGCATCTGAAAGATTGAACCCTTTTCAGGGTTCTGAATTGCTTTGAATCTTTCTACCCGACTTGCAGTCGGGGCTAATCGTATTGATCCGCCGGTTGGCGGATCTGGATTGAGACAACTCTCCAATAAAAACAACTACATTTGCTTCTGAAGCTTGGAGTAAACCTGATCTTACAAGAATCTTGTACCCTACACGATCATACATCTAATACTATAATCAAAGATCAAATTTGCATTTATCTGTTTTCCAGGTCGACTAGTCTTTGAACTCCGAAGCGTGATGGTCCCTCCTCTATTCGAACCTTTTTTTATCAATCCGCCTAAGGCGGATGAATGTAATTAGCCCCGATTGAAAAATCGGGGTCATCATACACATCCATTGAGGGAACCCCATATGGGGTTCAATTCTGGTAAGATAGGGAGGAGTTCACAACTCTTCTGAAGGAGCATGAAATAGATTTTAACGAAAAGTATTTGGTACAGTCCGAGTACTATTGAATCCCTTCAGAGTTATGTATTCTTCTTACCCCTCCAACCCGACTTCCAGTTGGGCCTAATTGTATTGATCCGCCGATTGACGGATCTTCACTGAACAACCATCAGTTTCGGGTTGCTCTAATGTATATCGGTCTACCAGCGTACCCCAGCTAAAAGCTATTATTGAAGTCAAACCTTCACAAAGTATTCTTTTCAATTCAACAAGCCTTTTTATTCGAATGAAATTCCAATGCAGATAGATCATTCTCCATTTATTCTCCCAAAACCACATACGAATCGGTTTTAATACAATCCCTATCCGCCTTAGGCGGATGAATGTAATTAGACCCGATTGAAAATCGGGGTGTCATGCACATCCCTTGAGAGAACCCCGAATGGGGTTCAATTCTGTAAGGAATACAGAATTTGAGTTCCATTTCAGTGTAGACTCAATTGTTTAAAATCAAAAATTACTGTTATGGGAACCTATCGCCAAATCCACTATCACATCGTCTTTAGCACAAAAAACAGAGTGCCTTATTTAGATAAACCGCACCGCGAGTTGCTCTACAAATACATTTGGGGCATTCTCAAAAAGAATAGGTGTTATCTTTACCGCATTAACGGAACTGAAAACCATATTCATATCCTGATACACCTGCACCCTTCGGTTTCGCTGGCGAATCTGATTAAGGATATTAAACTGGCCAGCAGTGATTTTATCAAAAGGAAGAATTTGTTTCCCAAATTCAAAGGTTGGTAAAAAGGATATGGTGTATTTACTCATCACGTGCGGGATAAACCTCGACTGATCGAGTACATTAAAAATCAGGAAGATCACCACAAAACGATGAGCTGGAAGCAGGAGTTCAAATCTCTTTTGAAGGAGCACGAAATAGATTTTAACGAGAAGTATTTGGTTTAGCCTGAGTAGAATTGAACCCTTTCAGGGTTCTGGTGCCTTGTTCGTTCTTCACCCACGGGTTGCGCAGACATTGTCTGCTGCGCCCGTGGCAATTCGTATTCAAGTACTGAAGCCGATCTGATTGCTTTGATTAGACCTGTCAGGTTTTGGAAACCTGACAGGTCTTGAATTACATCCGATCCGGAGCGGTAATTCCCAGAATGGAGAGTCCGTTTGCCAATACTTGAGCGGTCGCTTTTGCCAACTCGGTTCGGGCCTGCATCAGGTCTTCATCCTCTCCTAAAATTCTACAGTCGTGATAGAATGTGGTGAAACCCGAAGCCAGTTCATTCAGGTATGTAATGACCCGGTGAGGTTCACGGTGCTTCGTGGCGAGTTCAACGGCCTCAGGGAATCCCAGCATCTTTTTGATGAGAGCAACTTCTGCTTCATGCTTGAGAAGTGAAAGGTCAACATCATCAGATAAGTTTGTAGTTTCATTTACTTTTCGAAGAATGGATTGAATCCGTGCATGTGCGTACTGCAGATAGAAAACAGGATTTTTCTCACCGGCTTCTTTGGCCTGAGCCACGTCAAATTCCAGGTGTGTGTTCGGGGAGCGCATCAAAAAGAAAAATCGGGTTACGTCCTCTCCCACTTCATCCATGAGTTCATCAAGCGTGACGAAATTTGCTTTACGCGTACTCATTTTGAAAGGTTTGCCATCTTTTACCAATGTGACAAACTGATACACCAACACGTCAACTTTTGATTTATCATAGCCCAAAACGCTGATGCCGTTCATTACATCGGGGTACGTATCGATGTGGTCGGCACCAAAAACATCAATACAGAGGTCAAAACCGCGGTCTAGTTTATTGGCGTGGTAGGCAATATCGGGCAGGCGATAGGTCGGCTCTCCAGTGCTTTTTATCAATACCGTGTCTTTATCTTTTCCGAACTCCGTGGTCTTAAACCAAACGGCACCGTCTTTGTCGTAAGCCACATTCTTTTTACGGAAAGTCTGAACGGTTTCGTCGATGGAGCCATCTTCGTACAGTGTATTTTCGTTGAAGAAGGAGTCCATTACAATGTTCATCCGCTCCAGGGTTTTTCGAATTTCATCGAAAATGGCGGATTCTGCTTCCTGCTTAAATTTAGATTCGTCGTCCTGATCTAAAAGAGCATCACCGTGCTGATCAACTAGTTTTTGTGCAATCTCCTTAATGTACTCACCCTCATAACCGCCCTCGGGCAGTTCGGCATCTTTTCCTAAAATCTGCAGGTATCGCACCTGAACACTCTGTCCCAACACACGCATTTGCCGCCCCGCGTTGTTGAAGTAATACTCGCGCTGAACGTCAGCACCTGTCCATTCAAAAAGACGGGCAACCGTATCACCTAAAACAGCATTTCGCCCGTGACCAACGGTAAGCGGCCCTGTTGGGTTGGCGCTAACAAACTCGACCAGTATTTTTTTACCGCTGTGTTGATCAGACTTCCCGTAGTTCTCTGAAGCTTTCAGAATTTCAGACAGCTCATCATAAAGATAATGGGTAGCAAATCTGAAGTTGATAAAGCCGGGCCCCGCAATTTCTGTTGAGCTGACTTTACCCGGGTCCGTTTCCATTTCTTTAACCAGCTGTTCAGCAATTTTCCGGGGATTGTTTCGAAGTGGTTTGGCAAGCTGCATCGCCACATTGGTTGCGGCGTCACCGTGCGAAGGATCGCGTGGTGTTTCTATCACAATTTCGGGAATCTGATCTTCATTCAGCCCCATATTTAGCAGTGCATTTCGAATGGCGTCTTGCAGATATTGATCCATCAGTGTATTTGTTCCTTCAACAGCCTGTGCGGCTTCATTAGTTGATCCGTTACCGAGATATTTGAAAATTATCGGTGCGATTTGTTCAGATCCAAAGATATGATTTTTTAAAGCTCATTTCTTGAAGAAACCGGAATTAAAAAAGAGTGGCCTGGTCGTTTCCGCGTTTATCGTCTTTAGAGAGTGAAGGATCCTGGTGATAGGCGTGAAGCATCTCCGGCATGAAGCGTTTGCCGTAAATTCTGCGGGCAATACCTTGGAGTGCCTGTTCACCCCGTGGTGCTATTCGTAAAAAACCGTGTTCATCTTCTTGAATAAACCCAAACTGTTTGATGTCGTTTACAATGAGGTAAGCCAATTTTGGGAGTATACCGATATTTTTTTCAACGTACTCCCGGTGAGGAGGTTCTTCAGAAACGACGATAAGACCAAGTAGATTGAGTTCCGATTCCGTTAAGGGGTATCCCTCAGAGCCTTTCGTTAAAAGTTCGTCCCAGGCGGTTTGGCTGTAGTAGAGGCCGAACCACCATTTTGCCTCCTTTAATAATTTTTTTGTAATGGCACATGCTAAATACTTGCCGGGAGCAGCCCGCCGGGGTTCACCTCTGTCTCGGTACATGCTAACCATGGTGGCCAGGTCCAGCTCCTGAAGGTTTGGCGGATAAGAAAAAATGAAGTCAGATATCTTCTGCATAGTGAGTTTATTTTTGGTGCGCCTAACTCATTGAAATTGTACCCTTTTTTTGATAGAAATGGAAGCCACAAAAAGTTAAGCAAAAAAATGTAAACTAGAATTGTCTGTTAGGGTGATTGTTTGTAGTGTGAAAAAGATGATTGTATAAACAATAACTAAATTCAGTATATGAATAAGATTAACGGAATAGTTTTTTGGGTTGTTTCATCCATTTTGTTGTTGAGCTTTAATATTGCCTTGCAAGCCCAACAGTCTCCTGACTTCAACGATAGGTACCTCACCCCGCCGGAAGAAATTTCTGAAGAAATTCTTGCACCAAATCATTTGAATGTGTCATTTGATGAGTTTAGTCCCGATGGGAATTACGTCATCAACAGAAAGCGATCGGGTATAAGCCCGCTTTCTAAGTTTGCCAAACCGTACTACAACATTGCTGGTTTGCAGATCGATAAAAACGCCAATCGAGTTCGGTCGCTGACAACCCAGCGCGCCACAACCGGCCTAGAACTGGTGGATGTGAGATCGGGAGATAAACGAGAGCTGCAAACTCCGGACAATATAACCATTAGTAATGTGGAGTGGGCACCGGATGCTTCTAAGATTGCGTGGCTTGGTCATACAGAGGATGCCACACATATTTATGTAACGGATTTAAATTCCGGAAATTCGAGCCGGGTTACACGAAGACCGCTTTTAGCAACGATGCACAACTCCATTCAGTGGGCGTCCGACAGCCGGTCTCTATTCACAGTACTGATCCCTGAACAGCGCGGAAGTGAGCCGGTTCGTCCGGATACGCCTGCAGAACTGATTGTTCGCTCTACTACAGAAGGGAAAAACAGCCTGAGAACGTATCAGTCACTCCTCGAAGACAGGTTTGAAGGTGAACTGCTTGAGTACTATATCACGGGGCAGCTTGCTAAAATTGATACTCAAAACAGAAGGGTAACTAATATCGGTTCGCCCGCGATGATTCGAAATGTCGATGCAGCTCCATCCGGAAATCATGTAATTGTACAGACCGTTCAGAAACCGTTCTCCTACATCGTTCCGGTAAGCCGTTTTGGCTGGACCGAAGAAGTTTGGAATCTGGATGGGGAGTCACTCGTTACTTTACGTTCAAGCGAAGCCAATGAGGGCGATTCGGATGAAGAGTACATGGAAGATAACGGCCGCAGAAATATTCAGTGGCGACCGGATGGAGATGGCCTCAGCCTGCTAGTGAAGCCCGAAGAGGAGGATGAAGAAGAGGGAGATGAGAACCCTGAAGAGGAGGAAGAGGAATCGGATGAGACAAAAATTGCGGATCGCGTCATTCAGTGGCTGCCACCGTTCGGTGAGAACGATCAGAATGTGATTTTTGAGTCTGAACGTGAAATGCAGTCTGTTGCATATTCGGATGATGGTGAAATACTGTTCATTACCCAGCGAAGAAATGGAAATGAAGAACTGTTTGCTGTTTATTCCGACAACACAGAGGAGACGTATCAAATCTATCGATACGATACGGACGACTTTTACGACAATCCCGGAAATCTTTCTTATCAAACATCACCCAACGGTAAATGGGCCGTTCGTCTGAATGATGAACAGTCGCACGTTTTCCTTACGGGAACGGAATACTTTGAGGATGTTGAGGAAGAGGCTCCCCGGCCATTTATTGACCGTGTGGAGATCGAATCGGGTGACAGTGAGCGAATTTTTCAAAGTGCGGCTGACTATTATGAATCTGTGGAGTCGATTCTGACATCAAATTCAGATGAGATTATCATCGAGCGTGAATCTTCTGATGAGTTCCCAAATTATTGGTACGTAGATGTAAACTCAGGTTCACGCACTCAACTCACTGAAAATACTGATTACAATGAGGCTCTTGCCCAGGCACCAAGAGATCGGTTTAAAGTGACTCGTGCAGACGGGATTGAATTTTGGATGGAAATTGTGATGCCCCCGGAATGGGACGGTGAGCCGCTGCCGGGATTTATCTGGCACTACCCTCGTGAGTATGATGATCAGGAAGATTATAACGAGAGTTTACGCCGGCACAACAAGAACAGCTACCCGAGAATCGGAGCCCGTACGGCCGATATCATGGCAAAGGCGGGTTATGCGGTTCTGAAGCCCGACTGGCCGATAATGGGTGAGAGCGGCACGTCGAATGACAACTTTGTATGGAGTATCGTCCAAAACAGCACTGCCGTGATTGACAGCTCCGAAGCTAAAGGATATGTGGATCGTCACCGAATGGCGATTGGCGGTCACAGCTACGGAGCATTCGGTGCATCCAATGCGATGATTCACACCTCGTTCTTTAAAGCGGGAATTGCAGGTTCCGGTAACTACAACCGAACGCTTACACCGCTTGGTTTTCAGCGTGAGCGGAGTGATCTGTGGAGAGGAATGGATCGGTATATGCAGATGTCTCCGATTTTCTGGGCCGACCGTTTGGACGGTGCGCTACTGATGTATCATGGCGAGGAGGATCAGAATGTCGGAACCTGGCCAACGAACTCACGCAGAATGTTTCATGCACTGAACGGACTCGGCAAAACAGCTGCACTTTACAGGTATCCGCACGAAGCTCACGGACCTGCAGCCGAAGAGACACTGCTCGATATGTGGACTCGCTGGGTCGACTGGCTGGATGTTCATGTAAAGTAAGTAAACTGATATTTACAAAAGCCTGGCATTTCCGTCAGGCTTTTTTAGTTTGCTCCATAGATATAATTAAGCTCAATTATCATAATCTTTCCATAGATATAGTTTTGATATGAAACAGTTCACTCTTCTTGTATTTCTAATCAGTTGGTTTACTCAACCAATTGGCGTTAAAACTCAATCAACACCCCATAACTATGACATCCTTATCAAGAATGGAAAAGTGCTGGATGGTACAGGAAATCCCTGGTACTATGCAGACATAGGAATTAATGACGATCGGATTGTTTGGGTTGGTAAATCGGATAACGTTACGGCTGATGAAGTGATTGACGCCACCGGTCTATACGTTTCACCGGGTTTTATTGATGTCCACTCACATGCGGGATCCGGACTGGCATCGGAGTCATTGAGTCATGGCAGGCCTTTGCTTGCGCAGGGTATTACCACGGTGATGGTAAATCCGGATGGTGGCGGAAGTACAGATATCGCCGGACAAAGAAGTTCACTTGAAGAGCATGGGCTGGGGGTGAATGTTGCTCAATTTGTCCCGCATGGATCTGTTCGTCGTCGCGTGATGGGTGAAGAAGATCGTGCTCCAACACCGGATGAACTCGAAGAGATGAAATCGATTGTGGGAGAGGGAATGCAAAACGGAGCCTTCGGACTCTCAAGTGGTCTTTTTTATACTCCCGGCGCCTATGCCGAAACCGAAGAGGTGATTGAACTGGCGAAAGTAGCCTCAAGATATAATGGGGTGTACAGCAGCCATATCCGCGATGAATCGGATTACAATGTTGGCCTGATCTACTCTGTGGATGAAGTGATTCAGGTTGCTGAAGAAGCCGAACTTCCCGGAATTGTTTCTCACATTAAAGCTTTGGGAACGGGAGTTTGGGGATATTCGGCAGCGGTTGTGAGCCGGGTTGAGCGTGCGCGCGATCGTGGTGTTGAAGTCTTTGCCGATCAATATCCATATCCGGCATCTTCAACAAATCTGACGGCTGTTCTGATTCCCGCCTGGGCACGTGAAGGCGGAAGAACCGAGATGCTCCAGCGACTGGATGACCCGGAATTGATCGACGAGATTAAAGTTGAAATGGAGGCAAACCTGGTCAGGCGAGGAGGTGCGGAGAGCATTCAGATTGCTGACTATTCTGCAGACCGTTCACTTGAAGGTCTTCGCTTGAATGTAATAGCTGATCAGATGGACACCAATGCAATTGATGCGGCTCTGAACATGATAAAAGAACAGAATCCAAAAATTGTCTCATTTAATATGCATGAAGATGATGTTGCCCGATTTATGAAGCAGCCATGGATGATGACAAGTTCTGACGGCGGGTTGGTTGAAATGGGCGATGGAGTTGTTCACCCAAGGAATTACGGTTCATTTCCCCGAAAAATATCAATGTATGTAAAAGAGAAGCGAGCCATTGATCTGGAGTACGCAGTCCGAAGTATGACCAGCTTGTCGGCATCAGTATTTAACCTCCACGACAGAGGTGTTATTCGATCCGGACAGGTTGCGGATATAGCAATTTTTGATCTGGAGCAAATTCAGGATAAAGCAACGTTTGACGATCCTCATCAACTCTCGGAAGGTGTTGAGTATGTGTTGATTGGCGGAAAGTTTGCCATGAAAGCCGGCGAATACCAGCAGGAGCTCGTAGGAAAAGTTCTCTTTAATAAATTTGATTAAAAAAATCCCCCTTCGAAGGGGGTATGGGGGATGATATAAACCAAATTAATGTTTTAATCTAAATTTTTTTAACTCAGTTCGTACATAGCAGGTCATCCCCCTTGGCCCGCCATTTGGCGGACTCTTCCCCCTTCAAAGGGGGAATTTTCACCTTAGTTCTCAATTAACATCAAACCATCCCTATGCGATATTTACTTACCATAATTATTATTTCGTTGAGCTTGTTTTCATGCGGGGCAACCTCATCGTCTTCCGGTGATCCGGATGAGCAAATCGAAACACAAACCGATCCGGATGATCTGTCTCAACAGGTTGTGATCCGGAGGACTGAATTTGGCGTACCGCATATGAATGCCGAAAACCTGGAAGCGGCCGGATTTGCTCTTGGATTCCTTCAGATGGAGGATCACGGTGATCGAGTTGCAGAATTGTTGCTGAAGTCTCGCGGTGAGTGGGCGAAATATAATAATTTGACCGGATCAGAGCGGTCATCCGCTATAGACAGCGATGCCTCAAACCGGCTCGACTACAAACGTGCGGTTGAAACCTGGCCTGCCCTTGAAAAAGATACACGTGATTTTATCAGTGGATTTGCCCAGGGTGTGAACCGCTATATTGAGATGCATCCTGATGAATTTGATGATTGGGTCAAGCCTCACTACACGGCGTACGATGTGCATGCCAGAAATATAGTTTCTCCAAGCAGCGGTTCCATTCGGCGGTTTCTATCGGCTTTTGAAAGACAAAGGGAACGAGAGGATAATGAAGTTGCAATGGGCGACAGGTTGAATGAAATTTCCCTACTGGAAGATCAAACGGTCTGGGCCAGACTGGCCGCAAAATCCGAAGAACCTCATCCGGATGTAGGGTCAAATGTTTGGGCCTTTGCGCCCGAGAGAACCACATCAGGGAATGCCATTCTGATGAGAAATCCCCATCTCTCCTGGGATGCTGGATATTATGAGGCTCAAGTGAAAGTGCCGGGTAAGTTCAATTTTTACGGTGATTTCAGAATTGGTCAGGCAGTAGGAATCATTGGTGGTTTTAATGAAAAGCTTGGGTGGTCAACCACAAATAACAGTCCCGACCTGGATGAGATCTATTCATTCACAGCTGATCCCGAACGTCCTGATCACTATCTACTGGATGGAGCGTCCGTTCCACTTCAAAAGGAGACCGTTTCTGTTGAGTTTAAATACGGTGAAGCAACTGGTACAGAAACCCGGGAGTTTTGGTCTACACCTTACGGGCCGGTCATCCTTCGGGAAGACGGAAAGGTTTATGTAATAAAGTCGGCCGGTGACGGTGAATTCAGAACAGGTGAGCAATTTTTCAAGATGATGAAGGCTCAAAATCTGGATGAATGGAAAGAGGCGATGCACATGCGCGCGCGGGTATCATCCAATTTGACCTATGCGGATGCCGATGGAAATATCTTTTATGTTTGGAATGCGAGCATGCCGGAACGGCCGCATGAAGCCGGAGGGGATACAACCGCATTTCACGTGACCTCATCGGATGAGATGTGGCACGATTTTACCGATTGGGAGATGCTTCCCCAGCTCGAGAATCCTGAAGGCGGATATCTGCGGAACGAGAATGACACGTTTCATTTTACGAATATGAATGAAATACTGCGTCCCGAAGATTACCCATCTTTCTACCCCGAACCACAGTTGCGTCTTCGCAGTCAGCACTCTCTTGAATTGATTGATAATGATGAGAAATTCTCCCTGGAGGATATAGTTGAGCTTAAACACAGTGAACGAATGCTGATGGCCGACCGGGTGAAAGCTAATTTGATTACCGCCGTTGAACAGACGGAACCGGAGGGTGAAATTGCCGAAGCTCTTCAGCTAATGAGAGAATGGGACAATACTGTTGCAAGAGACAGCCGCGGTGGAGTCCTCTTTAAAACCTGGTGGAACCGTTATTCTGCCACAGCCGACAGCCAGCGAGTTCAGAGCTCTCCGGAATCTGTTGGATACTCGGCAACTCCGGAGAAATTGTTTACTCAACCCTGGTCGTATGATGATCCGGTAAAGACCCCCTATGGACTGGCGGACTTTGAACGTGCAGCCGAGTCGTTTGAATGGGCGGTTGAAGAGGCCAAGGATCGTTACGGCCACTGGAATTTACCATGGGGCGAAGTCCACCGTGCGGTGATTGGCGAACTGGACCTGCCGGTTGGCGGTTGTACAGGCCTGCTTGGCTGTTACAGGGTGATCTGGTTTACAGATCATGAAGAGGATGATCAGAAGTTACAGGTACGTGGCGGCGACGGCTGGGTGTTTGCGGTTGAGTTTGGTGAAATTCCAAGAGCCTACACCGTGCTGGCTTATGGACAGAGTATCAAAGAAGATTCACCTCATTTCAATGATCAGCTTTTGATCTTCACCAATAATGAGATGACTCCGGTTGCCTTTACGGATGAAGATGTAGAAAAACAGCTGATTCGTGAGTATCGGCCCGGTGTGAAATAAAGTGTCTCCGTCAGACCGCTTCCCGCGGTCAGATGGGTATAAAAACCTTGGAGGTTTTGAAAACCTCCAAGGTTTTTTTGTTTTGAGGATTATTTAATGAACCTCACTACATTTCCACCATGAACGATGATTATCATCAAATAGAAAAAGTCATTCAGTTTTATCTGAAAAGCTCGAGAGAAGATTTTCAGCCGGATAGAGCTGCAGCACATGTGGGTTTGGACTCCTCTCAGTTAAAAATATTATTTGAAGAATGGGCGGGTGCAGATCCTGCTGTGTTTTTTAAATGTTTAAAACCTGCTTTTATCAAATCGCAAATGGATGGGGCCGTCACACTTTTCGATTATATGTTTGATGGTGAGAAATCTGAGCCAGAAATAAGTCCGGATCGCTATGTTGAAATAGAACCGATAAAACCCGCCGATCTCCAAAATGGATTAAAAATCTTTTACAGTTCGTCTCAAACGATGTACGGTGATATTTTGATCGCATCCTCAGGAAAAGGGATCTGTTATGTTTCATTCATAGATCAACCTGCTTCAGGAGCGGACCTATTAAAAAGGGCGTTTCCGGGATCTTTTGTGATCAATGAACAACATGATTTTCACAAAGAGGCATTGAAGTTCTTTCAAGAGAAAGCCGGTGATTCCAATGAGAAAAGGTTGAATCTTCATGTCAAAGGCACACCTTTTCAGTTAAGTGTTTGGAGAGCTCTACTCACCTTATCTAAAGGAGAGTTAACCACGTATGGGGATTTGGCCGGAATAAACGGTCGACCCAAAGCATCTCGAGCTGTGGGATCGGCAGTTGGGAAAAATCCGGTGGCCTTTATCATTCCTTGTCACAGAGTGATTGCATCAAGCGGGTTGATTGGTAATTATCGGTGGGGAAGTGTGAGAAAAGCAGCGATGGTGGGAAGAGAGTTAGCTGGAAATAAAAAGCCCGCCTCCAAAAAGGAGACGGGCTTTGAGTTAAGGAATTTATGAGGGATTTTTAGTTGACATCCCACCAAACTTTTCCATAGAGTGTATTTTCACCTCCAAATTGTCTCTGGATAGCTTCTTCGTAATTTTCAGTATTATTGAATGATTCTTCAGAAGTGTACGCCTGACGGGTGGGTACATCATTTCCACCGGAAGTAACAAAATTGGGAAAACCTGTACGTCTCCATTCTGCCCAAGCCTCATATCCATTTAAGAAGAGATGAACATATCGTTGGGTGGCAATCTGTTCGATTGCAGTTGATACATCAAATGCAATATCTGGTTGCGAGAGGAAGTCTGTTGCATCATCATCACTCCCAGTCCACTGGATAATTGATTGTGTGATAGCTTGATTGTAAAGATCTTCAGCATCTTCAGTTGTCCACCCACGTGCAGCGGCTTCTGCTCTTGCAAACAGAATTTGAGAATAAGTTACCAAATGGATTGTAGCATCTTGCCTTCTAATATCTTCACCGATCAGTGAAAACGCTTCTGTATTTTCACTAACAGGATCTGAACCAATTGGTAGCCCACGGTATTCCCCATCTGTTCTAGCAGGTTCACCATAAACTAAAAGCCTTGGGTCATCTACGGGTTCCATAATGTTGACTAATGTTTCAGTAAGTGCCCACCATTCTCTCGATTGGCGTTCAACCTGATTATACCAATAGTTTTCGTTGCTTTGGTCATCTAAGTGTTGATAAGCGAAATTATCATCTATGGAATCGATAATTGGAGAGGAAAGTGCATCATTAAATTGATCCTCAGCCTTAATTTCATCAACTTCTGAAAGGCGTAGTGCAATTAGTAGTTTTAATGAGTTTCCAAATTTTCTCCATTTTGCCATATCCCCACCAAACATTATATCACTGCTCAGAGATGTGGATTCATCAATCTGATTCACTCCTTCTTCTAAGAGTTCAAATAAATTATTATAGATTGATTCCTGTGTGTCATAGGCAGGGGTAATATTATCTCCTCCATTTAATGCTTCCGAAAATGGTACATCTCCCCATCGGTCGGTTACGTGCCAGAAGAAGTAAGCTTTAAGAATTTTAGCTACAGCTAATTGATTATCAGCAGAAGCTGTATTAATTACAGTTTCAACATTAATCAATGGGTTTTGATACCAGCCATAGAAGCTCGTGCCCTCCTGAGGATACAGTGATGCTACAACATATTGTGTTTCAGACATATACTGTCCCAAAAATTGGCCGGAAGTGTTTGAACTTGTATCGTATGTGTAGCGCATTGCATTTGCGAGTAGTTGCGGAGCGGATGCTTCGCTAGGCGAATTTGGGTTGTTATTGATATCATCATCTAACTCGATTAAATCGCAACTCACGAACAAAATTACTGTAAAGAATAATAAGGTTATTTTTTTCATGGTAGTAAATTTTAAAAAGTGAGATTAAGATCAATTCCGAATGAACGAACGGTGCTAAGTTGTCCGGATTCGTACCAGCTTATTGCCTGACTACCGGAGGATAATTCGGAAGGATCTAACCCTTTTGGTGCGTCTTGCCAAATCATAAATGGATTTTTTGCAGTTAAAGCAACATTTAGCTGTTGAATTGGCAAATGACCCAAAATATTAGAACCGAATGTATAGCCTAGTCTAACTTCCCGAAGCTTGATGTAGGATGAGTCATAGATATACTCTTCTGCAATACGCTGCCCCAAGATGCCATAATAAGTTTTGGCATCCGCATAACCAGTAACTTCTTCACCAGTTTCAGCGGATATACCTGTTACCTTAACGCCTCCGCCTTCATCAACGGGGTCGCGTACGTTATTTCCTAGATCGTTTAAAGCAGCCGTTTTTTCTGATTGCCCAGTTCGGTCAGCTAAAGATTGAGTTCTGCTGAAAAATTGCCCGCCGATTTGGAAGTCAATCATGGCGCTTAACTGAAAATTACGATAGTAAAATGAGTTCTGAAGCCCGCCAGTTGCGTCTGGGACTGCACTGCCGAAATCATGAGTTGCTTCTGTGTAGAGTGGTATAAAATTTTCATCTACTAGAATTTGTCCTGTGTCTTCATCCCTTTGGTATGCCTGGCCAACAATACTTCCGAAAGGTTGGCCTTCAAAAGAATCTAAATAGGTTGTAACTCCAGAATATGTTGTAGATGAGTAGCCATAAACGTCGATACCTGGATAAAGTTCTACAACTTCACCTTGGTTTCGACTGATGTTAAATGTGGCGTCCCATGTAAAGCTTTGGGTTTGAACTGGTGTAGCGTTTAAGCTGAGTTCTATCCCGGAATTTTCGATCAACCCTGCGTTAATTGTAGCTCCGCCATATCCACTGGTACCTGATATATCCAGATTAATAATCTGGTTTTCATTACGTTGTGTATACCATGTAAATTCTATACCGAATCGGCTGTAAAAATCGAGATCGAAGCCTGCTTCATATGAGTGTGAAAACGAAGGTTCAATATTAGGATTGTTTAGTGTGCCGGGGAGTCTTAATGTACTGATTGATCCATATTCGGTTCCAACAACAAAAGACTGAGTGGTTTGATATGGAGAAAGGTCAGACCCAGCCTGTGCATAACTCATTCTCAGTTTACCTAGTGTTAAAGGCTCCCAATCAACAACTTCACTAAAAACAAAACTACCTGAAATAGAAGGATACCAGTAGGAGTTATTGTCTTCGGGAAGTGCAGAAGATTTATCATTTCGAAGTGATACGTCAATGAAATATGTATCCATATATCCAAATGATGCCAAGCCATAGGCACTCAGGATTTTTTTCTGAAGTAGATAAGAACTTGTATTTGGTCTGTCAATTGAGGCATCAATATTGAAAAACCCGGGTGCGGATAAACCGCCAGAAGTAGATTGTGATACATATGAATATTTGCGATCATAGATATTTGCTCCAAGACTACCATCGAGTGAGAATTCTCCCCAGCGATTTTCATATTGTGCAAGCAGTTCATAATTCATCTCGCGGTTTTCATACTTACCTGTAGAATATGAGGGGGTACCGGTTCCTCCAAAAGCAGTCCGGCTCTCAATATTCTGTGTATACATATCAGATCGAACGAAAGCGCTGATTGACAAAACTTCGCTTGGTTGATAAGTAGTTCCTATATCTCCAAAAAGCCTTGTGCGACTATCTTCGCCAATATTTTCATAAGCATTGAAATAGGGATTATTAAAATAGAGTGGGTTGAAGTGTGCTGCTTCTCCTTCAGCAGTACGCAATCCTGTTAAATTCCAATGTTTTATGGTCCCATCCTCATAGCGGTAGTCTTTCATCCTGTTCATATCGATATTTCTTTGGAACCACTGGCCAAAATATCTTGAGCCGGCCTGTACGCCTTGTGAAGGTCTGCGTGCACTATTTGTAGCAAAGTTGACATTTGACGAAACACTCCATTTGTCAGACATATCTGCTCCGGCACTTACTCCTACATTATTTCTCTGTAATTCAGTATTAGGTTCTACACCAGTTATGCTAGTATTGTTAAAGCTAATGCGAAGCTGAGTGTTTTCTCCTCCACCTGAAATGGTAGCACCCTGACTAAAATTAGTACCGGTTTCATAGTAATCTTTAATATTATCCGGTTGTGGATCAAACGGGCGTAGTTCTCCATAACTTGGATCTTGTGGATAGAAACTGTCGTAATGTCTGACTGGTGTTCCGTCCATTCTTGGTCCCCAACTTTCATCATAGTTAGTTTGCACGTATGGGTCTCCATTGGGAAGAGTAGGAAAAGTCTGCATACTTCCGGCGCCGTATTTATTTTGAAGAGGCATTAAATTTCCAACACGATCAATAGATGTACTTGCGTTTAGCTCAACAGTAAATCTTTCGGAGTCTTTTGCACCTTTTTTGGTTGTTATCATAATAACACCGTATTGACCCCGAATACCATAGAGAGCAGAAGCTGCGGGTCCTTTTAGAACGTTTATGGATTCGACATCCTCTGGGTTTACATCTTGGGCAAGGTTACCATAATCTCGTCCGGTACTACCTGCAAAATTGGCATTTGAAATTGGTGTTCCATCTAAAACTACAAGTGGTTCACCTCCTCCGCCGATAGAGTTTACACCCCGAATTTTAATTTTTTGTGTCCCTCCCATGCTTGCTCCGGATGAACCGACAACTTGCACACCGGAAATTTTACCTGCCAGGGAACCGATTACATTTTTCTCGTTTGCATAGGTTATGTTTTCACTCGATACAGATTGAGTAGAGTATCCGATGGATCGCTGATCTCTAGTTATACCAAGAGCTGTGACGACCACTTCTCCGAGTTCATCAACAGCTTGGCTCATTTCAAAATTGACTATGGATTCCTCGCCATCTTCTACTGTTATGGTGCGGCGGGAGGTTGTATACCCGATATAACGGGCCTCGATGCGGTATTCCCCTTCCGGAATATCTGCTAAAAGATATGTACCATCAGAGCCCGTAGCATCTCCGATATTTAATGACGGAATAACAACGTTTACTCCAATGAGAGGATCACCATTTTCAGAATCTGTTACTCGACCTGTGATGGAGCCCTGAAATAGTTCAACTTCCTCCGCAACCTCCACTTCCTTCTCATAGAGGATGAGGGTTTTTTGATCCTCGCTGAGCATGATGCTTAGATCGGTTCCCTCCAACAGATCATTGAGAACTTCGTAAATCAATTTATCATCCACATTGTATGTGACATTCGTGTCATCTATAGCTTTTGTATTAATTGAAATACCAACATTCAATTCTTCAGCAATCTTGTGTAAAATATCGATTAACGGTTTGTCTTCGACATGGATTGAAATCCGAAGATTTTCACTGTCTGATTTAGAGACATACAGTTGAGATAACATTTCAGTTTGCTGTTGCTGCAACATTAAATTGTCTGCCATATTCATAGTCGAAGCAAGGGAGTTTGCATTTGAAGTAAATGAAAACATCAGCCCGATTATGATGGTGCACAATCCTATCTGCAGCCACTCAATTATTATAAGTGTAGCTTTTTTCATCATATCTGAGATTAAGAGTTGATTGGGTTATTGGGTTTTGTCCATAAAACATCATTCCTATCCGGATTATAGCTGAACTGGAGATTCAGTGTATTGGCGATGATGTCGAGTATAGATTCAAGGTCTTTCGCAGCTACATCCAGGCTTAATGCAAGTTTGCCTATGTGCTGTTGGTCATAACGGATTCGAACGTTGTATTTTCTTTCAAGAAAACGATTTACCTGCCATAAGGGATCATTGTAAAATGTGAGCCTTCCATTAATCCAGCTTAAATAGTTTATAACCGGCGCTTGCTCAATCAGAATTTCATCATTTTGAAGGTTGTAAAGAGCAAAAGTATCTTTAGTAAGAATCGCTCTGTTTTCACTTCGATTTACATTATTGAGCGAAACCTTCCCTTCGGTCACTGCTACTTGTACATTGCGGGCAAGAGTATCTACTTTTACATTAAATTCAGTTCCTAAAACCCTCACTTGAGCTTTATCAGCCTGAATAATAAATGGTTTGGAACTATCTTCTGCGACCTGAAACCAAGCCTCCCCTTTAAGACGTACTTCTCTCACATTGTCAGAAAATACCTCAGGCAGAACAATTGAAGAATTTGAATTTAATCTAATTTGTGTGCCATCAGACAGAGTCATTAACCTGTGCTGATCTTCTTGAGTTGATATGGTTTTGTACACCTGCTTAGCTGTTTGCTCACTCACAGGATTTGAATGCTGCAGGATTAAATAACTGCCACCCAGGATGGTAAAAAACAATAGTACAACTGCAGCTCGTATGATCCATTTAAAATCATCCTGTTTATTTATACTTTTGGATCTTTTTTTTCGAATATTTTGAAGCATTCGATCCGTGGGGACATCTGGGAAGAGCAGTAGATTCTCTTCTTCTGCGTAATGATGCATATCTTGCTCTAATTTCATTTCAAGATACTCGGCACCTTCCTTCGTTTTAAACCAATCGTAAACCTGCTCCAACTCTTCAGAGTTACACTGATTTCTAAAAAACTTTTTAAGTAGTTGTTTATTCAACAAATAGTAATTTTGATGTGATTTATAAGTAAGACACACGCCGAGGGCATAAGTATGGCGAGATTTATAAATTTTTTTCATTACCCTGGAAATATGGGCATATCATGGCCGTAAGGAGAGTGCTTTTATAATTGGCAAGACGAATTAATCAGCGAGACATCAAGTAAGGAGTGTTTAATAATGACCTCAAAATTTCGCATCACCGGGAAACGGTTGCGGCTCGGAACGCCTTGTTGGGGAAACTTAAAGCCAAATAATTGAAAATTTTATAACTCGAACTGAGTTTACTAAGCTAACTGTGTTTGGCTTTATTTGTTTTAATCCCCGCATGGCGGCTGAGGTACTCTCTTATGAATTTTGAAGCTTGGTAATACTGTGATTTTACAGTGTGAATTGTGATTCCCAGCTCGTTCGCGATTTCACTGTTGGTTAGTCCCAAATTAGATTTCATATTAAAAATCTCTCTTTTCCCCTCAGAAAGTTGTTCCAACCCTTTATCCAGGATAGCCTGATACTGTGAATAAAGGACAATATATTCCGGTTGATTTGAGCTGGAAGTTTTTTGCTGCTCGTACTTTATGGATTTCAACACTTTCCCTTTCTGGTTTCGAATCATATTTAACACATGATTGCGTGTTGTTGTAAACAGAAAAGCTTTTATGTTCGATGATATTGAGCTCCTATTTTCCCAAAGCTTGATAAACACAACCTGGACGGCATCTTCTGATAACACGCGGCTTTTTAGATATGAAAATGCAAAACAGTAGATCCGTTTATGGTAGCGGCTATAAATTTTCTCATATGCCTGCTCGTCACCCAAGCGTAGTTGAATTAATAATTTATCTGTATCAAAATCTCGCATATGAAATATTTTGGTTAACCACTCACTATATTGGTTAAAATCCGGACAATATTCAAACATTAAGTTTATGTGGCTCTTAAGATTACCAAAGCAGGAGATTTTTTGGCTTTAATAATGCACCATCTTTTTTGGGAAAAAATGCTTTTGAAAAACCTGATACTCTAGCTTATTGAAAATAAAAAAACCCGACCTCAGTGAAGAGATCGGGCTTCGTTCAGTTTCTAAGCTTTATTCAGTGAATCACTGAGCATCCCAGAATACACGATCAGTCATAGACCGGTTAGGCACGTTTGCCTCGTTTCTCTGAAGTTCAGAGTCGGGATAGCGTACCAATCGGATCATCTCACCACCAAGTGCTGAGTTTTCCGGTGCTTCAAAATCAGCATACTGATAGTCGTATCGGCGTGCATCATTCCATGTTTCAGGATTCAGGAAAGTAGCGATGTACTTCTCCTTCATGATTTCGTCGATGGTTAGATTGGCTGAGCCAACGGAAACAACTGGATCACTCCAGTAGGCGTCGATATCAGCTTGCTCAACACCGAGTTTTTCCATGTGAGCACGAATGCCCTCTTCGTATGCAGCATATGCACGAGCTTCCTGTCCGCCTGCAGCCAATGCCGCTTCAGCTTCAATGAATTTTAACTCGGCATAGGTCATATTCTCCAGGGGAGCGGTTGGTCCTGATGCATAGTATGAGTCTACGGCAAGAACAGCGCGTACACCCTGTTCAGGATCTTCGCCACGACCTGCACCGTTACGGGTACCCACATATTCACCAAATCGTGGGTCCTCTTCATCTGAAACAGGTTCAGTGATGAATTCAATTCTTGGATCTTCAACACCGTATGTGTCACCGTTCAGTTGATTAACTGTTTGTTCAGATAACCATCCGCCAAGAAGCAGATCCGCGTTATTTACAGCAACCCGGTACCATGGATTCTGGCTGGCAGTGCTTTCGTCAAAAAACTCCATTTCGAAGTCTTCATTATTTCCGGAAAACCCATTATCTACAGCTTCTAAAACGGCTGTTGGGTCATAATTGCCGAGTTTGCTGTAGTGGTTCAGGAATCGTGCCTGCAATGAATAGGCAGTGCGCGTCCAGGCTGTAAGGTCACCACCATAAATCATATCTCCGTCGCTAGGAGAAGCTGTTGATTCAGTAGCTGATAACTCAGTAACGGCATCACTCAGATCCTGAAGAATATTTTCATAGATATCTTCAGAATTGTCATAGGTAGGTTGTAGTGACTCCTGAGAGAAAGCATCTGAATATGGAACGTCACCAAACATATTTACTAATAACCCAAGGTTATAAGCACGTAATACTTTGGCTACCCCACTATAGTGAGGCGAATCTTCTTCTTCGGCTTGTTTAATTATTTCATTAAGGTCACCAATATTAAAATAAAGATTAGACCATGTTCCGCCGTAAGAAACAGACTCATGGATATCCGTACTTGAGGCCTGGTTTGGTGATGCAAAGTGCTGAACAAAGAATGAAGTAGTAGAACCGACTCGCTGTGTGTTACGAGTGGTTTCAAATGTTGTCTGATATAAAAGTGCCCCGATAGGTGCTGAAGTCGGATTGTTCGGGTCATCATTAATATCTAAATAATCACTACACCCTAATGCCATGAGTGTAGTCAATACAAATACAGAAAGTAATTTTATTGAATGTTTCATTGTGTAATACCTCATGGATTAAAAGGAGAAATTAAGTGAGAACGTCAGGCTTCTTGTACCCGGGTATGCCAGATCAACCAAACCCACCAGGTTACTTCCTGAACTTACGAACGCTTCAGGATCGTACTGTGAGAAGGGAGTCCAAAGCAGAATGTTGTTAGCATTCACGCCGGCCCGAATATTTGTAAACGGTATATTTTCGAGTACAGACTGCGGTAACGTATAACCGAGAGCCACGCTTCGCAATTTAACGTATGAAGCATCTTCGGTTGATTCCTCTACAGCAACACGATATGTGTTTCTGTGGTAACCTGCTCCGTAATTGCGTCCTGTTTCAGGATCCACTCCTTGTCCCAGCCAAACTTCCTGAGTGTTGGGAGAACCGTCTTCTAAAACGCCGTCAAACACAACATAATCTTCTCTGTTGAGTGTTTTGGTTGTGTGACCAAAAGCAGCATCCCAGTTATCCAGTTTGTTGTATTTGTCAACACCGTAAACAATGTCAATGTTGAAGGAGAAGTCCCATGACTTATAGTTGAACTGGTTGAATAAGTTCGCTGTCCAGTCTGGTGTAGCATCACCTACAATTTTCGGATCACTTTCTACAACAGGAAATCCGTCGTCGCCAATGATAATTGGAAGACTGGTGTCTATTGTGTTCGACTCGGGATCCGCTCCGTAGCGAGCATAATGGGTGCCCCAGATGGCTCCATAAGATTCACCCGGTATCAGCTGCATAAACGGATTGTTAATGTAGGCTGAAATTTGTCCCAGGAAAATCGCATCTACACCATCACGGATTGCCACAACTTCGTTGCGGTTTCGGGTGAAGTTTGAATTGATATTCCATTGGAAATCGCGGGTCTCAACCGGAGTAGCTCTAACAGAAAGTTCAATTCCTCTGTTTTCAATTTCACCGGCGTTAGTTATAAACTGAGAAGATCCTGTAGCGTTTGAAACAGGTACAGGAATAATCATGTCTTTACTGTTTGCCTTATACCATGTGAAGTCGAAACCTAATCTATTATTCAGGAATCGTAAATCAAAACCAAGTTCAGATGAAGTTGTTCTTTCTGGTTTTAAATCTGAACTGTTAATAGTAGCTCCTTTGGTAAATCCAATCTGACTATCGAGTGGGAAAATAGATGGTGCAACGTAAACGTCTTGAGTTGAATATGGAGGGGCATCTTTACCCACCTCTGCATAAGAAGCTCGGAATTTACCATACGTCATCCAGTTTGGTAATTCAATCATGTCACTGAACACATACCCTAGATTAACTGATGGATAGAAAAATGAGCGTTCATCTTTAGGAAGTGTAGAAGTCCAATCATTTCGGCCAGTTACATTCAAGTATAAAACGTCATTCCAATCAAGATTTAGGTCCCCATAAAGACCAATTAATCGACGTTGTGATAATCTTTGATAAATGCTGATATTCGCTGCGTTACTAAAATGATTGAATTCACTAGCTGAAAATCGCTCACCTCTAGCTCGCACAGTATTAGATGATCTATCAAAAATATCATTACCCACACGTAAACTCATTCCAATGTCCTGCGTTAGATCTAAATTGATGTTAGCAGCAAGGTTGGAAGATAAATCAGTACTGGAAATGCGTCCTTCTTGACGATATCCGCCAACGTTACTCCAAACGAATTCATTTTCTAATCCCCGCGGACCGGGTTCAATGTCGGTACGTTCATCAGAATAGGTATCTATACCCAACATGTACTCAAGAGACAACCAGTCTGCAAACTCATAAGATGTTCTGAGATTACCAATGAGGCGGTTAACGTCATCTTCATATGTATTTATTTCGGCATCATAAATAGGATTTCGTCCAGATCCTCTTCCGTCGCGGCTGTCAGATTTCATGGTGCCATCTTCGTGTCTCCAGTCTGTTACATCAGCACTTGTATTCCAATAAGCAAGACGCGCCATAAAGTTAATAAATGGTACCCGGCTACCACCCGAGTTGATGTAGTTAGCACTAGCTGCTACAGTTAAAGGTCCTTGAAACAACTCACCGGAAACCCGGATAGAAGTTCTGTCCCAATCGTTGTTCGGGAGAATACCTCTATTGTTAGAATTAGAAATAGAAGTATAAAAAGTGACGTTTTCTGTACCACCGGAAACACTTACTGAATTGTTAATACCAATCCCGGTTCTCATGGAGTTCTCCCAATTGTTATAGTAGGTCAATTCGGGAGTCTCACTATATGGTGCTCCCCATGCTGGCCAGAATCCATCGGGTGCAGATGAGAAACCAAAACCGGGCCCATAAACATCCTGGTAGTCAGGTTGGTTAATTACATCTTCGCGGCTGATGCTGTGTGCGAAGTCAACTTGAATGTCCCCAGCCTCTCCTTTTTTAGTTGTAATGATGACAGCGCCATTTGCAGCACGTACGCCGTACAGAGCGGTAGCTGGAGCACTTTTAAGAACTGAAATTGATTCAATATCATTAGGGCTTAAGTCCATGGCTCTGTTAGACATACCTCTGACTCCGATAGAGGCTTCAGTGGTAGAGTTGTCGATAGGCACTCCATCTACAACAAAAAGAGGCTGGTTATCTGCGGTTGGGTCAAGAGAGTTAAATCCTCGAATGAAGATTTGCATTCCCTGGCCGGCACCACCACCACCTTGATTAATTTGAACACCGGATACTTGCCCCTGGAGTGCACCCAAAAGGTTGTCAGAGCCGGCACGTCCAATGTCTTCGGCACTTACGTCCTGGATGGAATAGCCGATAGACCGGCTTTCTCTTTCCACACCGAAGGCGGTTACAATCACTTCGCCCAGTTCGTCAACAGCAGCGCTCATTTCGAAATTAACGATGGTTTCCTGGCCATCTTCTACTGTAATAGTGCGGCGAACTGTTTCAAAACCGACGTATCGAGCTTCAATACGGTATTCACCTTCAGGAACATCTGTAAGCAGATAAGTTCCGTCAGATCCTGTTGCGTCACCGATGTTGAGTGAGGGTAATACCACATTCACACCTATCAATTCTTCGCCGGTTTCTGCATCTGTTACCGTACCGGAAACAGAACCTTGTGCAAAGGCCTGTGAGGCGGATAACAGGAAGAAAATACCGAGCAAAGAGAGTAATTTGAATCGTAGCACTTTTTGCATAATTCTCCTTCTTATATGTTTCTATTTAGATGATATGAGAGTTCGAAAGTTGAATTGAGCTTACTTTCCGATTTTTTCCCATCATTTTTTATTTAAGCAGTTTCAGTAAATGTGAGTTCTTACTGAATATAACACTCTCAATATTCACCAATATCTGAATCATTATCAATGGAAAAAGCGCTTTTATTCATAGAAAGAATGGGAGCACGAGATAAGGATTTTTTGATATAAAACAGGATAAATATTGTTTTAAGTTCTTATTAAATAATTAGATGAAGTTTCAACCACTTGTATTGGGCTGTTTTTACTAATTTGCAATGCAGAATTCTTTTACAAACTTTCATTGATAAGTTCACCATTTTTGGTGCGTGTTCTAATTTCTCATAAACCATATAATTATCACTACTCATGCTCCTTAAATCAATAGTCAGACTTCTCATTTTATCCGTTATTAGCCTGATTTTTTTATCCTGCCAAACTTCGGAGATTGTTACCTCAGATGAGTCCGATTCAGATGATATGCCCAAATTGCATCAGATTTTTGAAGAGTCTGAAGTGTTCTCTCAAAGTATGACCGGTTTTGCTCTTTATGATCCGGAAACGGAAACTATGCTCTACGAAAGGGAGTCCGACCAATTTTATGTACCGGCATCCAATACCAAGATCCTGACACTGTACGCTGCAATGAATGAGTTGCCGGACACGCTCCCCTCTCTGAGGTACGCAGTTAGAAACGATACTCTCTATTTCCAGGGAACAGGGGATCCGGGATTTTTGAATCCCAATTTCGAATTTACAGAGGTGTATGATTTTTTAAAGAGTCGGGATGAAGTGATGGTGTTTACGGATCAGAATTATTCGGATGAACATTTTGGTGCCGGCTGGGCGTGGGATTGGTATCCGGCAGCCTATGCTCCCGAAAAATCACCGTTCCCCATCTATGGTAACATGATGAGACTGCAGACCGAGCAGGTTGCATTGGTTCAATTGAATGAAGAGACACCAGTGAAGCCGAAATTTTTCGAGCGATATATTGAGCGCGACGAATGGAACGGTGAGGAGATTCAGCTGGTGAAACGTTCACAGAGATCAAACGACATTCTGTACACCCCGAAAGCAGATACCGCAAGGCAGGAGCGAAATGTGCCGTTTGTTTATGACAATGATCTT
The DNA here is from genome assembly GCF_002834295.1 of Rhodohalobacter barkolensis. Taxonomy (NCBI): domain Bacteria; kingdom Pseudomonadati; phylum Balneolota; class Balneolia; order Balneolales; family Balneolaceae; genus Rhodohalobacter; species Rhodohalobacter barkolensis. The sequence goes on from NZ_PISP01000002.1 coordinate 72,188, forward strand.
TTTGTAGAGATGCTGTCAGATACACTGGGCAGAGAGGTTCAATATGCAGAATCTGTAGATCTTGATTTCACGGATACCCTATATGCTACACCGGCTGATTCACTTTACAAGCGATTTATGGTGGTTAGCGACAATTTCATCGCAGAACAGCTCATGCTTATGATTTCTGAACAGCAGTTTGGAGAGATGAATACCACTCGGGGTATCCGGTTTGCACTGGATGAATATTTTGATGATCTGCCGCAACGACCAAATTGGCGTGATGGCTCCGGTCTGACGAAATACAATCTGGTTACGCCACACTCTCTTGTGATGTTGCTTGAAAAACTGGTTAATGATTTCGGTGAAGAGAAAGTTCTAAGCTACTTCCCAATTGGGGGAGTTCGGGGTACAATTAGCGGACTTTACAGAGCACCGGAAGGGGAAGAACCGTACGTCTATGCAAAAACAGGAACGCTCAGTAATACCACTGCACTGAGTGGATACATCTTTACCGATTCCGGCCGGCGATTGAACTTTAGTATTCTGAACAACAATTACGTTATCGGTAATAACCAAATGAGACTGGAGATGCAGAAAATTATGGAGTTTATAAAAGAGAATTATTGATCTTCGTCCCCGACAGACCGCTAAAGTCGGTCAATTGGGTTGGTGAGGTTTGAAAGAACTCGTGGCACGCCTCAAAGTCGTGCCACGAGTGTTTTTATCACTTTCAACGTCAGAACGCTTCAAGCAGTCAGACGGATTTGAATTGGAAATATAATCGGTTAGCCATGGAGTTTTTGTTTGAAATATTGTTCATTGGAATTCGCCTCTATTCATGTTTACTGCAAGCCAATCCCTCTGTTCGGCGGGCAATAGTGAGCTCTCAACAAACCCGGGGTGAAACCCCGGGCTATATACAGGTCACTCCTACGGAATTGTTAATTGATAACAATTCGTATTTCAGGCGCCTTCCATTTTTTGAGAACAACTAGAAGAGAGAGCAAGAATAAATTTTTGTTCTCGTATCACGCTTCAAAGTCGTGTCACAAAAGTTTCTGAGACAGGTTCTACGTCAAAACGTTTCAAGCGGACCGACGGGTTTGATTAACTATCCTCTCCTCTTGAGAGGAGACAGAAGGTAAATGCGTTCAGCATTTCCTTCAGAGGTGTGTTCACTATGAGTCGAGCCTTTCCACTACTTAGTAGAAAATGGGCTCAAGAGGGTACGTATGAAGCTGGAAATCCGCCTGACGGAATCCGCGAAATCCAGTAATCCATTCAATCCGCGTCTCTACTTGACCAATAACATTTTTTTGGAAAGAACAGTCCGGTCTGTTGTAATCCGGTATACATACAATCCCGAAGCGAGCCCGCTTCCATTAAAATCAACAGAGTAGAAACCGGCTGAGTGTTCTTCATTCACCAGGGTTTGAACTTTTCTGCCAATCGCATCAAAAACTTCAACTTTTACGGGCTGTGTTTCAGTGATAGCGTATTCAATTTTTGTGACAGGGTTGAAGGGATTGGGATAATTTTGAGCGATCAGATCTTCCTCAGGCAGTGCTGATGTAATATTGAGAGTGTAATTGGCAGTGCCGGATCGATTGGTATTTACAATGGCTATGGAAATATCAATAAGATCCTCCCATTCCCAGGTTGTTTGCAATGTTTGAATGTCGCTATCAGACTGAAGGGCCAATTGAACTTCAGCACTTCCGTCAGTGAAATAACCGATAACACCCAGTCCTACTCCGGGTTCGTCCGATTCAAGAGTAAAAAGAGGTTGCCCGAGAGCCACATTAGAAGGAGACGCGCTCAAAAAATGTGCAGCTTTACTCCGTAGTGTAAACCCCTGTGTACTGCCCGGAGCCATTCCGATATTGTTCGTTAAATTCGGATTCGGATAGTTTTCCTTGTCCTCAAAACCGTAATCAAAAAGTGAGTAGACCGGTCCCGCTCCGAGATGCCAAAGCATATTATTCAGATGTTCCCGGCTCAGTTGTCGATTCCTGTTATTCAGTGAAACCTCAACTGCATCGAAAAAGGGTTTGGTGCGGTCGTCTATAAACTGCTCCCAAACTTCTACCCAGAATTCCATTCCGTACTGCTCGGCAAAATAGAGCATCCAGGTTATATGATTGTATGCGCCGGGTGTAGGATTGCCGGGTGTACCAAATATGGATTGACTGTTGGGCTCTTCCGAATCAAATCCATCCCGGATATAGTTGTAGTAATCATTTACGTCGGGGTAGACAATCTCTTCCATGAGCGTGGCATCCATCTCAATCCAGTCCGTACTGCCTGCGCTGCCGTCCCAGCGATTGGTGGCATATTGGATAGCGTGTTTTATTTCGTGTGCGATGGTTGCGTAGAGCGCTCCAAATACTTGGCCCTCGGGGTGAGTATTTGGCGGGAAGTTTTGAAAATTGTTGTGAATGGTGATGTAGCTCGTAGATCCGGATGACGTGGTGGTGCCATAGAAATTAATGTTCTCAAAGTAGATCTCATACGGTTCGCTTTGTATAAAATCGACAAAGCCGAGCTCTTCAACCTGATATCTGTATGATGAATCAGCGGCTTCTGCGGCCAGGTAAATGTAATCGGGCACACCGGCTTCGATGGTGCTCTCTGACGGCACGGCGTGATCTCCCTCAGTTTCGTAGTAGAGAATAAAATTACCTTCTGAGGAAATATACTCGTTGAGGTGAGTGGATTCGGGCCGGTTAAAATAGGATTCAATTTCTGAAACATCAGAATGAGGTAATTGATCTTTTAAATGGTGAAATTCGGCATGGATGGGAACCGTACATTTGATCGGTCGGTGCTCAATGTTATCATTCAACTGCTGATCTGATTCGCCGGATCTATATGTAAACCGAAGCTTTTCAATCAGTGCAGTTTCCCTTGTGATTTCCCCACGATTCAATGCTTCATCCAACTCTCTGAAGACCGGATGCTGCGCAGTTTGGGCAGAACTGTCGACAGAAACGACGGTTAAGCCAAACAGCAGAAAAAGTAAAATCAGATATTTAGAATTAGACATGTTTTACAACAAAGAGAGATAATAAAGTATTGAAAAATTCGTAATTTTAAGGCTGTGTAAAAACAGGTATTACCTTGAGTTTGATTGATGAATTTGATCACTGCGTTCCCCTCCTGTGTAAGGAGGGGACAGGGGTGGTAGCCTAATAAATTTTTGTCTTCAATGTACAGAATTTACTTTTTCAACCACCCCTAAATCCCCTCCTTGAAAATGAGGGGACTTTCAGCTGCTTAATTAACGTTTAAAAATCAATCTCAAAATATTTTCCGGCACCGCAAAGTTAACACATAATCACAAGCATAACGACTCCCGTGAATAAAACGTCTATGACCATGAAGTACGAAGTCATTCTCTATTACAACTTTAAACATATTGAAAATCCGGAACAGTTTTGCAAGGATCACAAAGCCTTTTTGAAAGGCTTGGGTGCAAAAGGGCGGGTTTATATCAGTGATGAAGGGCTGAATGGTACGCTTGGCGGCACACCTGAACAGATGCAGGCTTACAAGGAGTATGTGTGGAGTCTGCCCGGTTTTGAAGACACTGAGTTCAAGTGTGATGAACACGAAACAATACCCTTTGCCAAGCTGAAGTGTAAAGTTCGTGAAGAGATTGTGGCGCTTCATATGGACGGAGTAAACCCCGAAGATGGCGGTTACCATATGCCTCCTAGCGAGTGGAGAGAGACGATGGAGTCCGGCGAGGATTATGTAATGATCGACGTGCGAAATGATTATGAATCTAAAGTGGGCCACTTTGATGGTGCAGTAAAACCACAGGTTGAAAACTTTTTCGATTTCCCAAAGTGGCTCGAAGAAAAAGAGAAGGAGATTCCAAAGGATAAAAAAGTATTGATGTACTGTACGGGTGGTATCCGCTGTGAAAAGTTTTCCGTTCTGATGAAAAAGAAGGGGTGGGAAGATGTCAATCAGCTTCACGGCGGAATATTGAACTATGCTAAAGAGGAGGGCGGCGAGCACTTTAAAGGGAAGTGTTTTGTGTTTGATGATCGTCTTGTGGTTCCGGTCAATAAGAACAACCTGGAGCCGGTGGCGCACTGCGAAATTACCGGAAAACCGGCTGATAATTACATCAACTGTGCGAATATGGAGTGCAATAAGCTTTTTGTCTGCTCCGAAGAGGGGGCAAGATTAATGGAAGGCTGCTGCAGCGAAGAGTGTAAACAGAGCGAATTTAGGCGGCCGTTTGATCCCGAGAATGCCTTCCGCCCGTTCAGAAAATGGTATAATTATTTCGATGATGAATTTAAAGAGAGAGAAGTCAGCGTGCCCGGTTCGGGTGGTTGCTCCATATGAGCTGAACCGCACTATTAACATTAAACCCGCTGATGCCGGAAAAACCGTACTCGATTTTTTTGATGAACGGTTTCCCTATTTAGGGCGGGATATTTGGATCGATCGAATCAATCACGGTTGGATAACTGAAGGTACTCAACCCGTTTCATCAGACTTTACCATAAAACCACATCTGCGTCTGAACCACTTTTCACCAAAAGTGAAAGAGCCCGCAGTTGCTTCCGATATTCGTGTGTTGGATGAGACCGACGACTGGCTGGCAGTCTATAAGCCGGCACCCCTGCCGATGCACCAGGGTGGAAGATATTACAAAAACACGCTTCTCTACATGTTAAAGGAGATGGGATACGATAATCTGAAAATGGTTCACAGATTGGATGCGGTGACTTCCGGTGTAGTTTTACTGGCAAAGCACAAAGAGTCGGCTAAAAATTTGAGAGTCGCATTTGAGAGTGGCCTTGTTCGAAAAGTGTATCATGCGGTTGTGCTTGGAGAGATGACGGAACCGATTACGATTGAAGTGCCTATCCGAAGAAAAAGAGGATTCGTGTTTGAGTGCGGAGAAGGATTAACTGGAGCAAAGTCTGCGATTACGAAATTCTTTCCGGAAGAAGTCCAAGACGGGAAAACAGTAGTTCGATGTGAGCCGCTAACAGGCAGAACCCATCAGATTCGCCTCCACCTAAAATATGCAGGATTCCCCATTGTTGACGATCCAATCTACGGCCCGAACGGAGATGATAGCGGCCAGAAACTACAAAACTCCGCAATTAGCTTGCGGAGTTCCGGGATAGAAATTGATGAGTTGGATATTAGAGTAAACCATTAATAACATCTTCAAGAAGGCTATCATCTTCTTCAGAGTTACTATTGGATGATGGGTTTACGGACGTTTGATATACACTTAACTGTTGAAAAACCCTCCGGGCAGTACGTGAAGCTGCCATATCAGCATATTGTTGAGCCCTGCAATCATACTGAAGTTTTGCCTTTCCATTAAACTGAATGTCAAATTTGGGAGCATTTTCATTTGATTTTCCGACTAGAACAGAGCCAAAGATTTCCACAGCACCACTTGAACTCAATGCGAATGCGTTTTCAAAAATAACTAATCCATGAAATTCAGGAGTACCGGCTGTTTGCAGATCAGCTTCTACTTCAACATCTACATTTCCGGAACTTCTAACAATTAAAATACCAGAACCCACAGTATTCCCACTAATTTTAGCAGTGGTATTATCCACAACAAAAACACCGGGATCAGGTATGCCTGTTTCAGGGTTTACATCACCAAAATCATCTTGATCAACTTTATTTTGCAAATTTGTGTAATCAACGCCGGAAGTTCCGGAGTGCAATGCTTCAATCAATGTAACGACATCATTGAAATCCATGTCAGGATCATATCCAAACTTTGAATCTCCATTAATGTTATCAGATTCATCATCTAAATCACTGCCATCTTTATACACATCTGAGTCTGATGCCATAACACCCGGCAAATCTTCACATTGCCCTGAAGCATCTCGTCCATCAATAATTTGTCCTTTATTATTTCCGCCACCACTTATACCGAAAGAATAATCTGATGCATTATCCATATATAAACCTAATGCGGAATTAATTCTTGGCACTAAACTATTTTCACTTTCATCAAGAAGTAAAGAAAGTCTCTGTGTTTCACCATTAAATCGACCAACGGAAACCAGTCTGATTTGATCATCTGTACCGGTTTCTTCAACCCCAACGGAGGCCTGGCCACCATCCACATTGAACGTTCTTTGTCCATTTCTCCAATCCGGATCATCGAGCATAGCCCGAATAGCTATTTCTGATCCCATATAGGCAATATTTTGCGCTTGCGTTGCCTCAGCGTAGTTAGCCGAATGGCCGGCTAAATTGTTCAGCCCACCAAAAACGGATGTTTGTGTGATGCCGAGCGAAATCAACACGCCGGCTACAATAATAAGCATGGCTCGTCCCATAGGAATTACCTCATAAATTTAAATTTGGCGGAGTAAACACTCGGTGCCAGGATGATGTTGTGTATTGGTTATTGCGGCCGGTACCCTCTCTCGGCTGTACTTCTAAAATAACTTCGATTCGATTAATATCAGCAGTATTTGCTACCGGAGTTGTCAGTGGATTTGGATCTCCAAAACTGTAGTATCGAATTTCGAACCGGGTTACGCCTACATTAATTTCTTGTGTATCTCCACCCGTTATCCGAACCAGTGAACGATGGTCTGTGTTGTTTGATCCGGCTAAGACATCATCTTCCAGCCTCCAGGTAACGGCTTCAATAGACTCACCTGCATCATTATCTAAATTGGCTTGAAATTGAATTTCATCTTCATCAGCAAAAGCAATCGGATTGCTAATCGGGCCCGATACATTATAGCCGATTTTTGGGAAGTCATACTGGATCAAATCACTGATTGCACTCACATGGCTTTGGCTCATGGTATGCAGGGAAATATCCTGTGTACTCTGACTCATTCTCAAGTTCATGGATACGATAGAGAGCATCAGAAGCGCGGCGATAATAAAACTTGTAACTAAGCCTAAGTTCATAATTTCTCTCAGTTGGTATTATTGTAAACCCGAATATAGCTCAGATTTACGTCATTCATCATGGATTCATTCGATACAGTAACGGAAATTCTTTTATAAATCGTAGCAGATGTTGGTGCGTTAGATGTCAAATCGGCGGGATCCATATACTCAATGATTGAAGTGACTTCAAACTCTCCCAGATCAGTATTCAGTGTTTCGGAGTATTCGTTTAACTCTTCAAAGGAATCAATAGTCTGGCGATTCGTAGCTGTTGTTGTGGAGATAGGATTGCCATTCACAAAATCATCGGGAACATCGTCAGGAACGGTATTACCGGCAGTTGCCTGATCAAAAGGTACTGTTTTTGAAAATTCGATCAGATCCTGCGCAATGGAAACAGCACGGACTTCAACTTCAGAGCTGACTCTAACGGTATCGTTGTTCAGCATGAAGCGATTTGCTGTAGTCAGCACTAAAGCAAAAATGATCATGGCTCCCATGACCTGTATGACTTCAGTATATCCCATCATAACGTTAGGAATTAAATTAAATGTTTTGGGTCAGCTATTACTTAAGCTGACGTACCATCTATAGTATAAAGAGAAAATGGGGACGATTTTGTTACAGTTTTCTTAATTGAGGGGCTCTGCGATTAAAAAACCCCAATACGGCGGGACCATATTGGGGCTTAAAATGCAAGTAGTGAAGACTAAGCCTTCTTTTATTTGCGGTTTGTTTATTTGTCCATCAGCTTTTTGAAGTCTTCCAACGTGGAGCGGACTGCTTTTTCTGATGCTCTTAAAAGGTCGGTTTCTGATTCGTCTAAATCAACCTCAATTATTTCCTTAATTCCACCGTGTCCCAGTTTTACCGGTACTCCGAGGAAAATATCTTTAATGTCGTACTCGCCTTCAAGTAGCACGGCACATGGGAATATACGATTCTGATCGAGCATTATTGCCTCAACCATCTGTGCAGCGGCTGCGCCGGGTGCATACCATGCGGATGTTCCCATCAGGCCAACAATTTCGCCGCCACCTTTCTTGGTTCTCTCAACAATGGCGTCCAGTTTGTCTTTGTCGATCAATTGAGTGACCGGAATACCGGAAACGGTTGTGTAACGCGGAAGTGGAACCATTGTGTCGCCGTGTCCACCCATTAGCAGAGATTGGATATCTTTTGGTGACACATCCAGTTCTTGTGCTAAAAAGGATCTGAATCGGGCAGTATCCAGAATACCGGCCATTCCCATTACTTTGCTTTTGTCCAGACCGCTGGCAGTGTGTGCTACATAGGTCATCACATCAAGCGGGTTAGAAACAATGATAATAATTGTATCCGGTGAATATTTTACCAGCTCTTCGGTAACACCCTTTACAATTTTACTGTTAATTTCGAGCAGGTCGTCACGGCTCATTCCGGGTTTTCTGGGCACACCGGCTGTAATCACACAAACATCAGATCCTTTGGTGTCTTCGTAATCGACGGTTCCGGTCAGTCGTGTGTCAAATCCTGAGATGGGTGATGCTTCCCATTGGTCGAGTGCGCGTCCTTTTGAAGGGTAAAAAGTGTTATCCCCATCTTTTTTTTCAATGTCAACCATTACAACTTCTTTCGCGAAATCCCGTTCAGCAATACTTAGTGCTACGGTTGAGCCAACATTACCACCGGCTCCTACAACTGTTACTTTCATGATTTTTCTATTTTTTAAGTTTTAAATATAGTATTTCGAAAGACTCTTTAGCATTTCAAGTAGTTCTCCTTGAAAAATGCCCTTCTTTAAAATAAAGGAAAAATGAGTAGAATTGAAGTAATTTTGGAGAGTTTTATCCTTTTCTCCGGTCGAGCCCCCACATGAGCTTATTGCGAAGTGTTTCGAAGTAGTTTTGCTCGGGAAGCTGAATCAGCTTTATGGAGAATTCACTTCGCTTGATGTGCACTTCAAACTCAGACTCACTTGGCTGAGTAATGCCATCGTATGCAAATAGTGTGTGATTCCCGCTTTCAGCACTTTTTATCGTCAGCGTGTTGTGATCGGGCAATACCAGTGGCCGGGTGGTGAGCGTGTGCGGATTGATGGGAGTTAGCAGCATCACCGGAGTGGACGGTAATACAATTGGCCCGCCAGCCGACAAATTATAAGCTGTTGAACCGGTTGGTGTGGAAACCAGTAATCCATCAGACCAATAGTTGTTGATGAACTCCCCGTCATAATCTGCGCGAAGCGTGATCATGGATGAGGTCTCTTTTTTGGTGAAGAGAAACTCGTTCAGTGCGTAGTATGTGTTACCGGCAGATGAGTCGGCTCGGAGCAAGTGCCGTTTGTCAATTTTGAAATTATGGTTGACGATCTGTTCCAGGGAATGATGAATAAAATCAGGTTGTACATTGGCCATAAAGCCCAACTTTCCTGAGTTGATCCCCAGCACAGGAATGTCATTTTCCTTTATCAGATGAGCAGTGTGTAACAGCGTTCCGTCTCCACCGATCGCGATCACGATTTCTGAATTTTCAACAGCTTCTTTTTCAGAGTCTACAATTTTAATATTGTTATGTTCACTCACTTTTGGAAAGTGAGATTTTAAAGAAGCTGTTATATAAAGTGTCTGTTTATTGGCTGAGCACCAATTTAAAACCTGCTCAAGCGGTTCCTGAACGGAATATTTTTCCGGATTTGCTAAAATGCAAAATTTCATGAGGCGTCCCTTTCAGCCTGATCAATTTCAAGTCCTCGTAAAGGCAACTGCCATGGAACAGCCGTCGGCTCAATGCCGTCAATGTAGCTGTGATAAATACCGATAATGACCGATTCTGCAGTGAGCCATTGGCCTTGATCATTGTCGGTGTTGAAGTATGGATAGTGAAACGAATCTACGGAACGACTAAAAAGTACAGACTCAGCAGTTGGGATTCGTATGTCAAGAAACGAAAGTGATACATCCGGCCTAAAGACAGAGTTATTGATATCTGTAAAGAGCATTGTGGCGAATGGATTTTCCGTAAAGGTAACGTAAAGTTCGGATGGTACAGATTCGGGCTCATATTCTGTTGGAATTTCCGGCTCTTCGAAAGAGATTTCTCCCGGTGATGTTAGTTGATCTTGCTCCAACTGCGCCAACCGGTATTTGACATAGTCAAGATCACGCTCACTGCTTTCATTTAGATAGATCATGGTAAAACGGGTTGCAGAATTTTGAACCAGCTCAAATTGATCCTGATAAGATGAAACAAGATTTTGGCTACTGTCGGTTACCTGTGTTTTAATCTGCGGACCCAGTTCCGGTACCCAATCGATGTTTTTCCGTGCAAACTGCTGAAAAGCATCGGATTCGCTGGACTGGTAAATAAAATCGATGCGATTTACCGGGTAGTCTACTTGCCTGTCGGTAAATCTTGGGGAAGGATTACGGGTGAGCACAATCTCATTTTCATTTTGTGAATTAAGAATATAAGCACCGGTTCCCACAGGACTTGTACGTAAATCATCATCCCTATTCTGCAAAGCTTCACTTGGATAAATGGAAAGATATGGAGAGCCCAATTTCTTGAGAAAATCCTCATCCGGGTTTTTTAAGGTGAATCGAATCGTTTCAGCATCGATAACTTCAATTCCGGATATCCCATCGAGTACCCGTTTGGAGGAATCAAAAACTGTTCGCTGCTCAGTAAAATAGTTGTCGTAGCCTACAATATTCATCAAAAGCTGAGAAGCTGTGGGAGGAACATCAACTTTGGCGGTACGCTCGAATACCCACCGGACATCCTCTGCGTGAATTCTCCGGCCAACACCTGCCCCGAAAACAGTACTGTCGTGAAAGTAAAGATCCCGGTTTAATTTAAACTCGTACTGTGTGCCATCATCAGAAACTGTGTAGTCATTAATGAGTGCAGGTTCGGGGTTGCCGTCACTGTCCAATTTAAAGAGGCCATCATATATCAGGGAAACTACTCGCAGTGTGCTGAGATTCTCTGCGTAGAGCGGATCAAAATTCGTGACTGGTTCAAGGATGCCAACCCGCAATTGCGTAAAGTCATCACCATTCGGCTGATCGGTGCTTTCGGAAGATTCGCCTGAGGCAGATTCCGGATTTTGTTCTACTACCGTAATGGTATCTGATGAGCCACATCCATAAAATAGAATGATTAAAGGGATCAGGAGGAGAAGTGAGTTGGTAATCGGTTTTTTCATATCTATTTATTTCCTTTTAGACCTTTGATCCCCTTAACAGCTTTTTGGCTTAGTAAGTTTGTTTCGTAAGTGAGAATTCGGCCATTTTTCTTTTGATGAGTTGATACGGCAATATCAATCAATTCCAAAAGCAGTTTATCGAATGATATACCGGACTCTTTCCAAAGGTAGAACGAGAAAGATCCGGGAATGGTGTTGATTTCATTGAAAAAGTAGGTTTCGGTTCCGGATTCGACCAAAAAGTCTAATCTGGCCAATCCGCTGCAGTTAAATAACTTAAAAACTTCTGCAGAGGTTTCCTGAATGGACGTTGTCAAAGATTCTGAAATATCTGCGGGAATCACGCGATCTGCAGATGCCATTCCTTTGGAAGCATCATCACGCATGTATTTATCCTTGAACGAAAGTAGCTCTTCAGTTCCCATGGGGCGCTCACAAACACTAGCCTTTGGTGACTGAGGTGTTCCCACTACCGAACAGTTAATTTCAGTTAAGGGAGAAATCGCCTTTTCAACCAAAATATGATCATCATATCGAAATGCGGTCTCAACAGCTTCGATTAAAGCATCTCTGTCTTTAACGACCTCAACACCGATACTGCTTCCCAGATGGACCGGTTTGATAATGACGGGATAGGAAAGTTTTTCAATCTTATCCAGAATTCCGGCTTGATCGTCAACCCACTCGTTTTCGAAGAAATCAATGCCATCCACTACAGGAATTCCGGCCGATCGACAAAGCGCTTTAGCTGTAACTTTATCCATACCAACCGAAGATCCCATAACCCCACTGCCGGTATAGGGGATGTTATATGTTTCGCATACACCTTGAAATGATCCGTTCTCACCCGCAGAACCGTGAAAAGCGGTCAATACAGCATAAATAACGGTATGCTCATTTTTTGAGAATATCCCGCTTTTTTTCTTTTCTAAAACAGCTTGCCCCAATTCATTATGGGTAATGTGACAGGGAGTTGCATTGTCGGTAATCTTTCCAAGGTCTTCATAATGCTTCAGGTCTAAAAGATAATCTCCGGTAAACCACATTCCGTTTTTTGCAATGTAGAGCGGTATAATTTGATAGGGAGTATTTTCAAGAGCTGAAATGGCCTGCATCGCAGTTAAAACAGATACTTCATGCTCCGGAGATGCACCGCCAAATGCTACAACTAAGTTTTTTTCCATAATTATTTTTACTGAATTTGATTGATGATACAAAGTTCACTTTTTAATTAACAGCGTCTTATCTGCTTATATTGATTTTATTTGCATATCAAACGGTTCTGTCCCGAGTTGGTGCTAAAATTCTTATATTCGGCTGTTCGTTAGTTCTTGAATTCAACTCATAATTGTATAGATGTCTAAACATAAAATCCTTGTTATTGAAGATGAGGAGATGACGGCACGGCTGATTACCTACAGGCTCAAATCTTTAGGTCACGAAGTTCAACACGAAAAAGACGGTGTGAAGGGATTTCAAACAATTAAGGAATTCAGACCGGATTTAGTGGTTTTGGATATCATGTTACCGGGGCTTTCCGGATTTGAGATTTTACAAAAACTCCAGGATGATGAAAGTTTTGATTCAGACAGTATAAAAGTGTTGATGCTTTCCAGTAAAAAAAGAGCAGAAGACGTTTCTCGCGGGTTTAACCTTGGAGCGATGGAGTATGTTCCTAAACCGTTCAAAATGGATGAGTTTTTGCTGCGTTTGAACAGGGTTTTAAATCAATAGCATTTGCTGATCGATTTTCTAAATACACATGCCGAGCGAATCGTGCTCTTAGTTGTCATCGTGTTGGCAATTTTTAGTTTAATGGTATTTATCGGGGCCATTTACAGCCGGTGGAGGCTGAATTTGAGGGAAAAAAGAGAGAAACAGATTCGGGATAAGTTGTCTAACCTTGTAATCCGATATGTGTCCGGCGATTTAAAATTTGAAGAGTTGAAGTCAAAGCTTTCTACGGAAACGGACTACAGTATCTTAATGCAGCTTACAAATGAACTGGATAAAGCGCTGGAAGGTGAAGAGGAGAAACGTCTTAAAAGGTTGCTGAATTTACCTCCAATCCGAAGTTTTTTTGTGGATCGGTTCGAAACTAATGACCCACTTGAGCAAGCAAAAGCCTGTCTTTATTTTTCCAGACAGAGTAAGATCAAAAAAAGCATCCTGCCTAAGTTACTGGCTCACACATCGAGTAAGTATCCGATGCTGGCGTATTCAGCCTGTATGGCAGTTGTTATTCACGGATCTGCAGATCAAATTGAGAAGGCTATACATAATTTGTTGATTAATGAGGGGATCTCTGACCAAGCTTTGAATGACATCTTCAAAGAGTTTCAGGCCCAGTCGAGTGAAGACAGTAAAGTAGAATCTCAGCTATTGATGGATTTTATTGATGATAAAAGTTACAGCGATAAACGGACGTCATTATTGATTCGAACCTTGGGGGAGCTCCACTTTTATGAAAGTGCCGGGCTTTTGCTGAAAGAATTTTTAAATCTTGATGAAAGTCATTACTCCCCGGAAATTGCTTGTGCATTGATTGACGTGCTGTCAGGATTTGGGATGGATGAAATTCTTGAAGATCTGCATACGGTCTATTCTGTTTCAGAAAACCGGGAAGTACGGGAGTCAGCGGCCAGGGCTTTGGGAGCTTTTACTGATCCTGTCAGCAAACCGATTTTAAAATGGATGATGCTCGATCCTGATTTTTATGTGCGGTTTTATGCGGCTAAGTCGCTTTCCAACTATCCGGATATTCAGTTGGGTGAATTGAATCTGCCCGGTTCGGACAGTGAGGACTACCGAGAACTTCTGGGAGAGATTGAATCTTCAAAAGAGCTGGGGTATTGATGGAAATATTAGCTTCAGTACTGGTAGCGATTAATGTTCTGATTTTCTTCTACTTCATCTTTGTGAATTTCTCGTATATCACTCTCATTATATTTTCCTACATCCAGACGAAACGATCAAAAAAAGAGAGTTCAATATTTCAACTCAGTGGACTTTTCGACACCCGCCTTTATAAATCGATTAGTATTCTGGCCCCGGCCTATAACGAAGAGGCGTCGATAATTGAATCGACAGAGGCACTGCTGCACCTGGAATTTGCAGACTATGAGATTATCGTTGTGAATGATGGGAGTAAAGACAGTACGTTGGAGAAGCTGATCAAACATTTTAAGCTGAAAAAGATTGACCGGTATGTGCCGAAATCGATTGAGACAGAGCCAATAAAGGCAATATATGGGAGTCATCGTTATCCGAATTTGTTTGTTGTAGACAAGGAAAACGGACGGAAAGCAGACGCGTTGAATGCCGGTATCAATGTTTCACGAAAAGATCTGATCTGTGCGGTGGATTCTGATACTCTTCTTGAACCGACGGTACTTCAGCAGATGTTGATGGCATTTGTAGCCGATCCCAAAACGGTAGCAGTGGGCGGAGTGGTTCGTGTAGCCAACGGTTGCAAATTTGAGATGGGGGAAGTTTCTGAGGTAAAAGTCCCGAAAACGTTTATTGGACGCATTCAGGCCGTGGAGTATCTCCGGGCATTTCTATTTGGCCGCACCGGCTGGGACTACTTTGACAGCCTGTTGATTATCTCCGGAGCATTTGGTGTTTTTGATCGGGAATCTGTGATTAAAGTGGGCGGATACCTGCATGATACGGTTGGTGAGGATATGGAGCTGGTGGTTCGGCTACACCGCTACTACCGGGATCGGAATGAAAAATATCGGGTACGTTTTCTGCCTGAACCGGTCTGCTGGACAGAGGTTCCGGAGACCTGGACGGTTTTGGGAAGGCAGAGAAACCGTTGGCAGCGTGGATTAGCGGATACGTTATGGAGACATAAAAAAATGCTGTTCAATCCTAAATATGGCAGGCTTGGATTCTTAGCGATGCCATTTTTTCTGTTTGTGGAGCTGCTATCCCCAATTATTGAGCTTGGGGGATTTATCATTTTATTTATTTCGCTTTGGCTGGGTGTGATCAACGTGCAGTTTGCTCTTCTTTTCTTAGCCGCTGCAATACTGCTGGGTATGATACTGTCTGTGCTGTCCGTTCTGATGGAGGAACTGACGTTTCGCAGATATGATCGAATGAGGGATGTGGCGATTTTAATTCTGTATGCCTTTTTCGAAAATATAGGCTATCGACAAATCCATGCCTGGTGGAGATTAAAGGGGCTGATTGACTTCTTTAAAGGGAACAAAAGCTGGGGAGAGATGACGCGGAGTGGTACGTTTAGTCGCTGATAGTGACGCGGATTGACCGGATTTTTGGATTTCACAGATGAATTTTACTCAAATTTTGAATTAATAAACCTTTTAAACTTTAAGCTTTCTTCACCAAAGTTTACAAGAAGGCCAATTTGTAATTGGTATGCCTTTAGATAGTTCAATATTTGAGCATAATGGACTGATGTAATTTCAGATACAGCTTTCAATTCAAGAAGAATTTTATCTTCAACTAAAAAATCAACTCTTCTTGAGCCGACATTTTGTCCTTGGTAATATAATGCCATGGATATTTCACGGTCGTATTCAAGATTTGAATGACTGAACTCAATTGCCAGTGATCTCTGATATATGACCTCGGGAAACCCATTTCCAAGTTCTGAATGAACTCTCATACAAGCCCCTATGATCCTGCCTGTTAACTCTTTGTGTTTTAAATGGTCCATTATATCGCTGTATTTGATAAATGGAACCCAATATTTAAAACCCTTACAGTTTTTGATTTAGAATACAGAAAGAAAATCCGTGAAATCCAAAAATCCGCTTAATCCGCGGCTCTACTTAGACAAATACAAACTCTTAAACTCATACGGCTTTTTAAAGTGCTCATCATTAAAGTCCTTCGCGAAGTAGATGCTTTCTCCGGTTGATTTCATCTCCGGCCCCAACTCCTTCTTCACTTCCGGGAATTTATCAAATGGGAACACAGGCTCTTTAATGGCCCAGTTCACCAATTTTGACTTCAGGTCGAATTCCTTGAGTTTGGCACCAAGCATCACTTTTACACCAATGGCCGCTTCGGGAATCTGATTTGCCTTGGCCAGAAACGGAATGGTTCGGGTGGTTCGGGGATTGGCCTCCAGTACATATACTTTATCATCCTTCACCGCATACTGTACATTCAGGAACCCAAGAATTTCCATATTTTCTGCGATTTTAAGCTGATGGTCTTCGATCGTTTTGATAACCTCATCACTTAGAGAGTAGGGAGGTAGAACGGCAGTTGAGTCACCGGAGTGAACACCGGCCGGCTCGATATGCTGCATGATTCCGGCAATATGAAGCTGATCTCCATCGTACACCGAATCCACATCAACCTCTATGGCGTGTTCCAGATACTTATCAATGAGGAAGGCATTTTCCGGATGAGTTTTCAGGATGTTGGCTACATATTTTCGCAGTTCCTCTTCCTTCACGGCAATCCGCATTCCTTGTCCGCCGAGTACGTAACTTGGCCGGATCAGCACCGGGTAGCCAATTCTTTTAGCAATTTTTATAGCTTCTTCTACTTCTCTTGCTGTTCCATATTCCGGAAACGGGATATCCAATTTCTTCAGAAATTTGGAGAACTCTCCACGATCTTCTGCAAAGTCGATCATCGCAAAATCGGTGCCGAAGATTCTGATTCCTTCCTCTACAAATCGTTTTCCGAGTTTTAGGGCCGTTTGTCCTCCCACTTGCAGAATTACTCCTTCCGGTTT
Organism: Rhodohalobacter barkolensis; assembly: GCF_002834295.1. Classification (NCBI taxonomy): domain Bacteria; kingdom Pseudomonadati; phylum Balneolota; class Balneolia; order Balneolales; family Balneolaceae; genus Rhodohalobacter; species Rhodohalobacter barkolensis. The sequence continues at coordinate 89,002 of NZ_PISP01000002.1, forward strand.
TTCGTGATCGATGATATCCAGAACACGCTCCCAATACACCGGCTCAAAGTAGAGCTTGTCGGCAAAGTCAAAGTCGGTGGATACCGTTTCAGGGTTACAGTTCACCATGATCGCTTCGTAGCCCATTTCCTTGGTTGCTAAGACAGCATGCGTACAGGAGTAATCGAATTCTATACCCTGCCCAATTCGGTTTGGACCACTGCCGAGAATCAGCACTTTCTTGCGATCTGTAACTTCGCTTTCATTCTCTCCTTCGTAAGCGGAATAGTAATAGGGCGTTTGAGCCGGGAATTCAGCCGCGCAGGTATCCACCATTTTGAAGGATGGTGTAAGCCCGAGCTCTTTTCGTCGGTCCCGAACTTTTTTGTCGTTTACTTTTTCCCCGCTTTTGCTAAGCAGGTAAGCGATCTGCGAATCGGAGAAACCGGCCTGCTTCAATTCAAAGAAATCCTCTTTGGAGATCTCTTTCAATGCTTGCCCTTCGGTTCGGTTTTCCAGCGAAACCATATAACGGATCTGTTGCAGGAACCACGCGTCTACTTTGGTGATGTCTGCGATCTCTTCTACGGAGGCACCCAGCTTAAAAGCATTTCGAATCTGCATAGAACGATCCCAATATGGTTTTAACAAACGCTCACGAACCGTTTTTCGGTCGAAATCTTCATAGCCGTCAGCTCCCAAGCCATCTCGACCCACTTCCAGGGATTGCCATGCTTTGTTCAGCGCTTCAGGGAAATTTCTCCCGATCGACATCACTTCACCCACAGCTTTCATTTGTGTGGTCAATTCTTCATCTACACCGGGGAATTTGTCGAAGTTGAAACGCGGTATTTTACAGACCACATAATCAATACTCGGTTCAAAACAAGCTGAAGTGGTTCCCGTGATTTGATTCTTAAGTTCGTCGAGCGTGTAACCGACGGCAAGTTTGGTTGCTACTTTTGCGATCGGATAACCGGTCGCTTTGGACGCAAGCGCTGATGAGCGACTCACTCGCGGGTTGATCTCGATCGCTACCAATCGGTCTGATCCCGGTTCCATCGCAAACTGCACGTTACATCCTCCGGCAAAGGTCCCGATACTGCGCATCATCTTGATGGCGGCATCACGCATGTTTTGCAGTTGTTTGTCGCTGAGCGTCTGTGTCGGAGCAACAGTTACAGAATCTCCGGTGTGAACACCCATCGGATCCATATTCTCAATGGAGCAGATGATGATCACATTGTCGTTTGCATCACGCAGCAGCTCCAGCTCGTACTCCTTCCACCCAAAAATGGATTCCTCGATCAGCACCTGGTGCACCGGACTCATTTCCAGTCCGCGCAGCACCTTTCGTTCAAATTCATCTTCATTCCAGACGATTCCGCCTCCGGCGCCACCCATGGTGAATGACGGACGGATTACGATCGGCAAACCACCCAACTCCTCTTTAATCTCCTTTGCATCCAGCAGAGACTGAGCCGTTCGGCTTTTACACTGCTCAATGCCAATCTCTTCCATTTTGTCGCGAAATAACTGGCGATCCTCGGTCAGCTCTACCGCATCAATATCCACTCCAATGATTTGAATATTGTTCTCTTTCCAGAAATTCACCTTTTCAAGGTCACGGCAGAGGTTTAAGCCGGTTTGACCACCCATGGTTGGCAGAACAGCATCGGGATTCTCTTTGGCTACAATTTCCCGGATGGAATCAGTAGTCATGGGTAACATGTAGACCGCATCGGCCATAATCGGATCTGTCATGATGGTAGCCGGATTCGAGTTGATGAGTACAATCTCGTATCCCTCTTCCTGAAGAGAGCGGCAAGCCTGGGAGCCTGAGTAGTCAAATTCACAAGCCTGGCCAATTACAATAGGTCCTGAACCAATGATCAAAATTTTGTTGATGTCGTCGCGTCTGGGCATTTTTCGAGGTTTTTTGTAGTCGTTTTAAAAAATGTTAGTTGGTGGTTTTTCAGCTGTAGGAATCTTTAGATCTCAAATCTCAAGACTCAGATCTCACATCTATTTCTGTTCTTTCATCATGTCGATAAACTGATCGAACAGATACGCTGAGTCATGCGGACCGGGCGATGCTTCGGGGTGATACTGAACCGAAAATCCCGGGAAGTTTTTGAACTTCAACCCTTCGATAGTTCCGTCATTCAGGTTGATGTGAGTTACTTCTGCAACCTTTTCATCCAGCGAATCCTCATCTACGGCAAATCCGTGGTTCTGGGTTGAAATTTCCACAAGACCGGTTTTCAGATTTTTTACGGGCTGATTGGCTCCGCGGTGTCCCACAAACATTTTGGTTGTTTTAAGGCCTTCACTGAGGGCCATCAATTGATGGCCAAGACAGATTCCAAACATCGGCTTGCCGGATTCCTTCGCATAATTCACAGCTTCCATTGCATATTCTGCAGTGGCGGTTGGGTCGCCGGGACCGTTACTGAAAAAGTAACCGTCTGCTTCCCAGGCTTTGATCTCTTCGAGTGGAGTTTTAGCCGGAAAAACCCGCAGGGTGCAGCCGCGTTGATTCAAATTATTGATGATGTTCTGTTTAATTCCATAATCAAAAGCGGCTACTCTGAAGTCATCTTTACCATTTACGGTTTGAGCTTCGGATCGGGTAACTTTTGTTGCCAGCTCCAGGCCTTCCATGTCGTCCCAGTCTTTAGCCATCCGGACAAGTTTTTCGTCATCCATTTCCGTGCTGGAGATTACCGCATTCATTACACCTTTTTCCCGTACATGGCGGACCAGTTTGCGGGTGTCGACTCCGCTGATGCCGGTAATTTTATTGTCTTCAAGGTACTCCTGAAGGCTTCGGTCGGCCATCGGGTTACTGTATTCATCAGAAAAAGCGCGGCAAATTATACCTGCAACCATCACCTTGCGGGCTTCATCATCCCGCGGCTGGGTCCCGTAGTTTCCAATGTGCGGGTAGGTCATCATCATCAACTGACCGTAGTAGCTCGGGTCGGTGAAAATTTCCTGATAGCCGGTCATACTGGTGTTAAAGCAGAGCTCACCGCCTGTGGTTCCAATATGTCCCACTGCACGACCCTTAACAACGGTTCCATCGGAGAGTGCAAGTTTTGCAGGTGTAGTATTAGGCATAACTGGAGTCATATCTGAATTGAGTTAGAGGTCTTTTTCGAGGATTCGAAGATAATATTTTGGGGTTTCAAGAACTTTGAAACGGGAAGAGAAAACTGAAACTGGCGGGCCAAAAAAAATCCGACAACGGAAACCGCGTCGGATTTGTGATAAGAAATTTCGTATGTGCAGATGGTCGGATTTGGCGAATTCATCAGCTCTGTTTCAAGGTTTCGATAAGGTAAGAATACAGGCTAAAAGTTGAAAGGATTTTTTATGATTTATAAGATTAAATAAATGTCTGCTCAAATTTAGAGACTACCTATGAGGGAAAGTATATTTTAATTACCGTTTCCAACTGCTCCTTCAATCATGTAGTAAATCTCTTCTCCCGGTCCGACGGGGATTCCAAGTCCGAATACCATAACATAAAATAGTATGATCCAGCCGATTAAAAAGAAAATACTATAGGGCAACATCATGGCTATTATAGTTCCGATACCGAGATCTTTATCGTATTTGTTGGCAAAAGCCAAGATTAGTCCGAAATAACTCATCATCGGAGTGATGATATTAGTGACTGAGTCACCAATTCGGTAGGCTGCCTGAATCACCTCCGGTGTATATCCAATCAGCATCAGCATGGGCACGAAGATAGGAGCTGTTACCGCCCACTGTGCAGAAGCGGAACCTAGCATCAGGTTGACCGAGCCGGAGACCAGGATGAATCCTATAAAAATAATCGGCCCGGTTGCTCCCATGCTTTGAAGAAACTCGGCACCTTTCACTGCGAAAATCTGCCCCAGGTTACTCCATCCGAAATAAGCCACAAACTGAGCAGCAAAAAAGACGATCACAATATAGAGCCCAAGAGTGGACATTGCGTTCGACATTCCTTTAATGATATCGCGATCAGACTCCATGGTACCTACAAGCTTTCCATATACAAAACCAGGAATGAGGAAGCAGATAAAAATAAATGCCACTACACCACGAAGGAATGGAGAGTCTTTCCAATCACCGGTTTCGGGGTTTCTTAAAACACCGTTTTCCGGAACGATTGTGAGCGCCAAAATACCAAACATAATAACAATGGAGACTCCGGTCCATTTAAGCGCACGGATCTCTTTTTCAGTCAATGGGTCCATGGAGGCTTCGTCGGAGAGATCTTCCATCGCCATGCTTTCGTCGTACTCGCCAAGTTTCGGCTCAACAATCCGGAGTGTAACAAATGCACCGAGAGCTGTAATCATGAAAGTACTTACAAACATGAAGTAGTAGTTTGCTGTGGCAACCACTACATAGTCGGGATCGATCAGGTTGGCAGCTTCCTGGGTCAATCCGGCTAAAAGCGGGTCAATGGTTCCGAGAAGTAGGTTGGCACTGTAACCGCCCGAAACACAGGCAAATGCACAGGCAAGACCTGCCATTGGGTGACGTCCCATGGAGTGAAAAATGACTGCGGAGAGAGGTACAAGTACCACGTAACCCATCTCTGAAGCTGTATTTGATATCACGGCGGAGAAACAGATTGCGATTGTTACCAGGTTTTTCGGGGTAACAATAAATCGATAGATTCTTTTAGGGATGGCTGTAATGCCGGATCCGATATCGCCTTCCGGTTTAAATGAGGCGGCTTTAAGAACAATTCCTCGAATTACGGCGCTTATCAGTCCTGAATGCTCAGCAACGCCGACTCCCAACAGAGCTACCAGTACAACACCGAGAGGTGCAAAACCTGTAAAGTTGGAGACCATATTTGTGATGATCATTCGAAGACCTTCGGCATTCAGCAAGCTAACCGGCCGGATGATGCCATCCGGTGCTCGTCCGCCGGAACCTTCAGGCCGTGGATCGGCTGCACTCCAGTCCATCCATTCTGCAAATCCACTGAGCAATACTACGCCAAATGCAAAAAGCGCAAAGAGTGTAACGGGGTGAGGAAGTAGATTCCCGAGCCACTCAACAAAATCGAGAAAACGGGTAAAGAGGGATCTCTTCTCCGAATTTTGTTCCGGTACATTAGGATCGTCAGTTTTTGGATATTCACTCATAAAGCTAAGAGATGTCTAAGGTTTGATTTTTTGCAGATCAGTAGGCAGTAAGCTCCGGTTTAAAAGCTGCCTTAAATAGAAATCCTGTTGACGCAGCAACGGCTCCCATCAAGCCGCCTACTACAAATGTGATAATCAATACATTTTCAGGTGTATTCACTTGCAGCATAGTGGCGATTCGGTTAGAAAGGATACCCTCGTTCATTACATGGATGTAAAATGCTTGTATAAACCACGCTGAGCCAACTCCCGAAAAACCAATTAAAAAGGCGTGGACCCATCGGTCGAGCATCCAGGCGCCAATAATAAAAGCAGGTAAAACTCCTGCCCACCAAGGAAGGAATAGGTTCAAAACCCAGGTTAGAATAAAAATGATAAAAAATGAGAGCATGCGAACAACTCAGGTTTGATTGTGCAAGGTTGGAGTATAGCAGTTTAAAGATTAAACCGAAATAAAAAGGAGTGCCGCCATTGTTTTGGCGCAACGGGAATTAAAATAATAGATAAAAACTTTTAAAAAAGCGTTTTTCTTACGATTAAATACGAATCAAAGGCGCAGAACTTACGGTCTCAATTTTGATCTGATAGCGATTATTCTGATCTTTCAGCTCATAATTTTTTTACGCAAAAAACATATTCACAATCAGAAATTAAGTATACATTAACATGGCAAAGGTTGAAGTCGTGATGCCCCAAATGGGTGAATCCGTAATGGAAGGAACCGTTATTGAGTGGGCAAAAAAAGTAGGGGACAAGGTAGAAGTAGATGAAACTCTTCTTGAAATTGCAACAGACAAGGTTGATACCGAAGTCCCATCCCCAGAGGCAGGAGTACTTGTAGAAATTTTAGTTGAAGCCGATGAAACGGTGGAAGTAGGCCAGCCTATTGCTATAATAGACACTGATGGTGACGCTTCCGCCTCCTCCTCTGATGACTCGGGAGATGACGAGAAAGAAGAGGACTCTGCTGAGGAAGAACCGCAAGAACAAGAAGTGGAAGCTGCTCCGGAAGCATCAGAACCACAGCCGGATTCAGGATCAGACGGTGGAGATGAGGGTGAACGCATTGAAGTGGTTATGCCACAGATGGGTGAGTCTGTAATGGAAGGAGAAGTGATCGAGTGGCTGAAAAGCGTGGGCGACACCGTAGAGGTGGATGAACCGCTGCTTGAAATTGCCACTGATAAAGTGGATACCGAAGTACCCTCTCCCGAAGGCGGTACACTTGTGGAAATTTTAGTTGAAGCCGGCGACACGGTGGAAGTGGGTCAGCCCATTGCAATTATTGGTACCGGAAAAGCAGCCTCAGGCGGTTCCTCTGCACCTAAAAAAGAGTCTAAACCAAAAGCTGGAGAGAAAAAAGCGGAAGCACAGGACAAGGATGACGCAGAGCCGGCACCCGCAGCTGCTGAAGGATCAGAGCCTCAACGAATGGGAAGTGACGGTCGTTTCTTCTCACCTCTGGTTCGATCTATTGCCAAAGAGGAAGGAATTAGCCAGGAAGAACTTGAGTCTATTGAGGGAAGCGGAAAAGATAATCGCGTAACCAAAGACGATGTACTTCAATATCTTGAAGATCGCAAGGCAGGTAAGGTGAAAGCCCCATCCGCATCGAAAAGCAGCGGATTGACCAAACCGGGAGCGTCTGCATCCGGTAAAAGTTCCGGTAAGATTTCGGCGGGCGAGCTGAATATCGCCAGTCCGGATGAGAATATTGAAGTGATCAAGATGGACCGTATGCGCAAGATGATTGCAGAACATATGGTTCGATCCAAGCAGACTTCTGCACACGTAAGTACATTCAGTGATATTGATGTGACCAACATCGTGAACTGGAGAAATGCGAATAAGAAGAAATTTCAGGAGCAGACAGGAATCAAACTGACCTATACTCCGATCTTTATTGAAGCATTTATTAAAGCAATTGGTGAATTCCCGCTTCTAAACAGTTCCGTCGACGGAGATGAAATTATTCTGAAGAAGGATATCAACTTTGGCCTGGCGGTTGCGCTCGGCGAAGGTGGTAAAGGCGGATTGATTGTTCCGGTGATCAAGAAAGCACAGGACCTGAATCTGATCGGAATTGCTAAAGCGGTTTATGATCTGGCAAGAAAAGCTCGGAATAAAGAATTGAGTCCGGATGACCTGGTTGGTGGCACGATCACATTAACCAATTACGGAAGTGTGGGGAACCTGATGGGTACTCCGATTATCAATCAGCCACAAGTGGCCATTCTGGGTACCGGTGTGATTGAAAAACGACCGGTTGTAATGGAAACCTCGCAAGGGGATATGATCGGAATCCGACATATGATGTATCTGACCATGAGTTACGACCACAGAATTATTGATGGCGCTCACGGCGGTGCATTTACAACCCGCGTAAAAGAACTGCTCGAAAACTTTGATCCCAATCGGGCAATCTGATTTCGTGTAAAGTAAAATCGTATAATTCTTAAAGAAGCGGCATAAGTGATTGTGCCGCTTCTTTTGTTTAGTTTAGGAAAAAAATTAACTGAGTTGGAATGGACGTTTGCAAAACTATTGATGAAATCCGGGGTGTAATCAAAGCGTATAAGAAAGAGGGGAAAAGTGTTGGATTTGTACCAACAATGGGTGCTTTGCACGAAGGTCATCTCTCTTTGATTCAAATCGCAAAAGAGCAATCGGATGTGGTAGTTGTTTCAATTTTCGTAAATCCGGAACAATTTGGCCCAAATGAAGATTTTGAAAACTACCCCAGAGAGTTACAGTCTGATCTAGATAAATGTGAAAGTGAGGGCGTCGCTGCGGTATTTGCTCCAAATCGGGACGACATTTATGATGAGAAAAAATTCATCCGAATTGAAGTAGATGAGTTGAATCGCAATATGTGCGGTGGAAGCCGTCCCGGATTTTTTGAGGGGATTCTTCTGATTGTAAATAAGCTGTTCAATATTGTAGAACCCGATGTAGCTGTTTTTGGTCAGAAAGATATCCAGCAGTTTCTGATCATCAACCAGATGGTGAAGGAGTTCAATCATGAAGTGAAGCTTTTAATGGCACCGATCAAACGTGCAAATGATGGACTGGCACTAAGCAGCCGTAACAAGTACCTGTCAAATGAAGAGCGTGAGATTGCTCCGGGGCTCTATCGGACTTTGACCTATATTGAAAAGCAGATTCGGGGTGGAGTGGATACTCCAAAACTGCTGTTGGATCATCAGAAGAGCGAGCTTGAAGCAAAAGGTTTTAAAATTGATTATCTTAATGTGTTTGACAAAAAAACGTTGCAGCCGGCAAAGGTGTTAAAGAAGAGTGAAGAATATATACTTGCCGGCGCCGTTTGGTTGGGTAAAACGCGTTTAATAGATAATTTTTTGATTGAATTGTAAGAAGTAAAATCCGTTATGAAACTTTCGATGTTTAAATCCAAACTGCACCAGATGCGGGTTACCGAAGCGAACCTGATGTATGAGGGAAGTATCACCATTGATGAAGATTTACTGGATATGGCAAATATCCTTCCTTATGAGAAGGTACAGGTGGTGAATATTACCAACGGTTCACGGTTGGAAACCTATACTATTCCCGGTGAACGAGGCAGTCGGGTATGCTGCCTGAATGGTGCTGCGGCACGTCTAACTCAGGTTGATGACCGTGTGATTATTATGGCGTATGCTCAGATGGATCCGGAAGAGGCCAGGAACTACAAACCGACCGTTGTGGTGGTGGATGAGAATAACGAACCCAAAGATGTTCTTGAAAGTGTGAGTCACGGTAAAAAATACGGTCTCGAGAACGGAATGATTGAGAATCCGGAATAAAGAAAAATTCAGAGAATGAAAAAAAGCCCCGATTTGAAATTTCAGATCGGGGCTTTTTTGTTGGAATTCCCCCCTTCGAAGGGGGGAGGCCTTAATCTCTTACTCTGAATACTCCGGCAGCAGTTCAAAGAACTTTGCAGAAGTTTGGATTCCTCTGTGGAAATCCTTCAGAGAAAAACTCTCATTTGGCGAATGCAGGGCATCTTTGGTCAGTCCGAACCCCATCAGAATAGAGTTTACTCCCAGTACCTTTTTGAAATCCGCAACAATAGGGATGGAACCGCCTTCACGTGCAAACAAAACATCTTTGTTATAGACTTCTTCAAAAGCTTTGGCAGCTGCTTTCAAGCCATAGAAATCGAGATCAATAACTACAGGGTATCCACCATGATGCTCTTCAACTTCTACAGTAACGGTATCGGGCGCGATGGAGTTGACGTAATCTGAAAAGAGCTCGGCAATTTTTTGCGGTTCCTGATCCGGCACCAGTCTCATACTGATTTTTGCTCCCGCTTTAGCAGGTAGAACGGTTTTAGCTCCTTCGCCCTGGTAACCACTCCATAAACCATTTACGTCCAGTGAAGGGCGGGCTGATGCACGTTCTAAAGTGCCGTAACCTTTCTCCCCATGAAGAGCCGTTAGATTTAAATCCTTTTTATAACCCTTCTCATCAAACGGCAACTGCTTGTATGCTTCCCGCATCTCGGCTGTCATCGGCTCCACATCATCGTAAAATCCGGGAATCTGAATAACTCCATCTTCATCTTTCAGCTTAGCGATGATTTCAGCCAGAGCGTTGGCGGGATTTTCCACGGCTCCTCCGAAAACCCCGGAGTGAAGGTCGCGGTTTGGTCCGGTAACATGAACTTCCATGTAAGCCAATCCGCGCAGTCCGTAGGTGATGGATGGTTGATCTTCACCAAACATGGCTGTATCTGAAATTAATACCATGTCACATTTCAGCAGCTCTTTATTCGCTTTGATGAACGGAATCAGATTTGGCGAGCCAATCTCCTCTTCACCTTCCAGAATAAACTTCACGTTTACCGGCAGATCAGTTCCGGTTTTCATGTATGCCTCAATGGCTTTTACGTGAGTAAAGGATTGCCCTTTGTCATCGCTGGAACCGCGAGCATAAACACGTCCGTCTTTTACGGTTGGTTCAAACGGCGGTGTTTCCCACAGTTCATCGGGATCAGACGGCTGCACATCGTAGTGTCCGTAAATCAAAACAGTAGGACGATCTTCGTGTGGACATTTTTCTGCTGTGATGATTGGATGTCCTTCCGTTTCATGCAATGTTACTTTATCAAGTCCAATTTCATTAAGCTGATCAATCAAAAATTGTGCTGCTTTTTTTACGTCTCCTTTATGCTTGGAATCCGTACTTACACTTGGAATACGGAGAAAATTAAATAGTTGTTCTTCAAAACTTTTAGCGTTTTCCTTTATATATTTTTCTACAGAACTCATAAATCGATTTTGTCAGTTAGATTATTTAAAAAAAGATACGTTATTAGCGGCCGAAAGTCATTTTGGATTGGGCTTCAAGCTGAGTTTGAAAATCTGAGAATGCTATAATAGCTTAACAGATTTATCCTGAACCCATCCCGCCATTCCATTTTCCAGCCTGACATAGATCCAATTTTGATGATTGTTACTGGTGCTATTATCTACTCTCATCGTATATCCCTCGAAGGCAGTGCTAATTGCAGCTGAGGTTGAATCGGGAGTTTGATAAACAACGGATTCTCTATCAATCATAACTCCTGTGTCGTACCTGTTATCAAGATACTGAACATAGTATGATGTGGCGAATAGCACCAACGACATGAATAAAGAACTAATGCTGAAATGGTAAGAGTAGGTTTGATGTTTTTTATAAAACCAAAAAATCAACTGGCTCAGAATCCCGATGTAGAGGAAGATAAAACCCATCACAAATAGGGATTCTATACCCACGTCATGTTCAAGGTAATTGAAAAAACGGTCCCATGGCAGAGGTGGTAACACGGCAGATCTTCTGCTGAAGCGATCGTTTACAAAATCAACGGCTGCTAGTGCTTCCCTTTCGGTTTCAGGGTAATGAGCAGCTTTTAGAAAATAATATTTTGCCAGGCCTAAGGAATCGAGCTGTGAATAAGCAATGCCAAGGTTAAACCATAAAGCACCGGATTGATGACCATTTTCTACAATAGTTTGATATTCAGAAATGGCTTCACGATAGTTCTGCTCTGTTAAGAATTCGGTAGCACGGTCGAATTGTGCTTGCTGTGCATTTGCAACCGGAGAAAGGAGGTGAGCCGTTAATAAGAGCAGAAATGTTGAAACGATTAATCTTTTCAAAGCAGCTTCTTCAAATCCTTAATTAACTGTTCAGTTTTGTCAATATCGGATTGCTGGTCAGCCAACGATCCTGCCGGGGCATAGCTTATGGTAGCACATTTGTTAAGCAGTTGTTTGATAGACTTTAAGATTTCCGGCGAGGCACCCTTTTCCTTTACTTTCTCGATGAGTTGGGAGTCTGACAAACCCGCTTCTGGTAATCCAATTTTATCGCTGATAAATCCTGCCAATGCTTTGTGTAGATGGTTATAAAGTTCTTTAGGTTGTTGATTTTCTTTGGCCTCCTTGGCTTGATTGATGCGCTCATTCGCTTTATCTATTGCACGGTGCGATCGTGCATAATTCCGATCTGAGTGGAGCCGGTCTAATTGAGATTTTTTTAGATATCCGGCGATGAGTACAACAGCAGGAAGGGCAAGCAGAATCCAGAAGAGTGGAGTTCTGTGAAAGGGTGGTGTCTCATTACTATTCCAAACAGCGAGACCTGTAATGGGCTGAGGGTTTCCTGAGACGGAACGATTCGCTGAGGTTAAAGCCGATTCAGTGCCCGGATTTGCTACAAAAGAAACAGCAGGTAGTGTAATGTATCGATAGCGATTATTTTGAATATCGTATACAGCAATTTGTTCTTCAGGAACAGTAAATTGGCCGGGAGCTCGTGCAACCAACAGTTCTGTGTACGTTTTTTCACCGCGAATATTAAGTCCTCTTCGCTCAACATTGCTGCTCTCCTGTGGGGTGTAGAGATCCAGGCCATCCGGTAAATTATATTCCGGCCGGCGCACCAATGGAATGTTTCCTGTTCCGCGAATGGTGGTGATGAGCTCTACCGATTCGCCAGTAATCACTTCATTGCGATTCAGCCGGCGTTCAATGCTTAATTCCCCGACAGCGTTGATAGTAACAGCATCGGATTTAGCAGCCGGAAGTGGACGAATGTTCAATTCTACAGGTTCAGATTCCAGAGAAACTCTTCGCTGATTAGTGCCACCGCCAAAAAAACTGCCAAAAGGATCATTTCTCGCGGGTCGGGTACGAACTCCTACGCTCATGGGATATTCCGCCAGGGTAAGTGAATCGCTTCTGCTTGGGAATAGCGCATAGCGAAGCAGGGTTGCAGTACGGTAACGCACGCCGTTTAAAATGACGGACTCGGGTTCGGGCTGACGAATATTTTCTAGCTCTTCTTTCCAGAATCCATCCGTTTTCCACCCGGCTGTAGGTTGAAAAGATGTGATTTCAATACCCTGCTTAAAATAGAGAACGATACTTGCTACAATCTGCTGACCGGTAACCGGATTTTCATCATCCAGTTCAACTTCCAGAAAGATATCCGGAAGCTGTCGGCTGCTATCTGTAGAGAGATTGCCCTTTTCAATAATCTCTATCTGGATGGGGCTTGTGGTACGGGTTTCTCCGTCTATCTGAATAGAAACGGGCGGAATGGTGTGCAAACCGGTATCCCGCGCGATGAGTGAGAAGCTGTAGGTGGTACTGGTAGTTGTTCTTCCATTAACAATGGAGATACTTGTGCTTCGTGAGGGAGTTGATGATAAAACGCGAACTCCGGACAACTGAGGAAGAGTTGGCAGGGAAACATCACGCATGGATGAACCCTTGACTTCTATATTCAGATTAAACTGCTCCCCGACAAAGATTTTGTTTTCGGAAACTGTTGCTTCAAGCGAAAAATCCTGCGCAGCCAGGAGATTTGGGAAGAGCAAAATGATCAATAATCCACACCAATAAGCAAAAAACGTTTTACCAGTCTTTATCATTTTGCGGTCTGCTATCGGTTGCTTCTTTTTCTCGGTTCTCTAGCAAATCTTTTTCAAGCTGTTCTAATGCATCGAGAATATTCTCAGCTTCTTCACGGCTCATATTTTGAGGTTCGGGCTGCCCGTCCTGATTTTGAGGTTGATCCTGGGGCTGTTGTTCTGAAGGATCCTGTTGCTGATCCTGATCCTGGTTTTGATCGCTTTCCTGGTCTTCATCACTCTCAGAATCTTCGTCATCAGAATCTGAATCCTGCTGCTGATCTTCCTGCTCTTGTTGCTTCTGCTGTTTTTTTCGTTGAGCCAATTCGTAGTTGAAACGAGCATCCTCATCATTAGGATTCTTTCGGAGTGCATCTTTGAAATGAGAAATTGCTTCATCATACTCTTCAAGATCAGACAAAATCTTACCCTGATTATAATCAGCCAAGGCCTTCTGCTCGGCAGGTTCTGTCATACCCCGATACTGCTCAAAAGCACTCATGGCCTCTTCATGATATCCGGCTTCGGCGAGTGCATTACCCAGATTAAAATATAGTCGTGCATCATCAGGATTTTGGTCTATCGCCTGACGATATAGCTGGGCTGCGAGTTCATAATCACCATTTTTAAACGCTTCATTGGCTTTTCTTGCATCACTTAGCGAGGATGCAAGAAAAATGAATCCGATAAATAAAAGAATCAGCTTATTCATGGTAGATCACAGATATAGTCGAACGGTCGATTGAACTAACGTCGGAAGAGTTCAGGAAGTATAGATGAAATCAGGATTCTTCGTCGAGCAGAGCCAACGTTTCATCATCCAGTTTCATATTGGTAAAAATATTGGATACATCGTCATTATCGTCAAATTTATCCATCATTCTAAGATTCTTCCGTGCAGTATCAGGCTCGGCAGATACTTCCGTCATGGGTATGCGGATAAGTTCGGCGCTTTCAACTTTAATATCATTGTTCTCAAGGTTTTCACGAACTTCAAACAGTTGCTCCCTCGATGTAATCACTTCAAAAAATTCCTCCTCAATGTTTACATCTTCGGCGCCTGCATCAATAGCCGTTAGCATAAACTCATCCTCATCCAGTCCATCGGCACTTATTTTTATGGAACCTTTCTGTTCAAACAAGTAGGCCACCGATCCGTCTGTACCCAGGTTTCCGCCGTGCTTTGTAAAAATGTGTCGAATTTCCCCTACGGTTCTGTTGAGGTTATTACTGGTAGCTTCCACAAAATAGGCGATCCCACCGGGTCCGTACCCTTCATATGTTACTTCCTCATAATTCCCTGACCCGTCATCAAGCTCACCAGTGCCTTTTTTGATGGCACGTTCGATGTTGTCCTTAGGTAAGTTTACGGCTTTGGCATTTTCTATGGCCAGAGATAACCTTGGGTTTGCACTAGGGTCTCCTCCGCTTTCACGAGCTGCAACAGTTATTTCTCGGATGTGCTTGGTAAAAGCTTTGGCTCGCTTAGCATCTTCTTTGGCTTTTTTATGCTTGATGTTAGCCCATTTGGAATGTCCTGCCATAAGTGTCTATTCTATTATTAAAGAGGAATTTGAAGGGTTAAATATAAAGGAATTGTCAAATTTACCCTAATGGATACAATGCATTGAAATAATTTTATTCTGTTTTAAAAACGAATCATCAACGGGGTTTGTTTTAAAGTTCAGTTTAGAGCAAAGTGAGGATATTGGTACATTCAGTTCAGATTAATATTCCTTCAACATGAAATGGAAATAACGACTAAAAAAGATTGATATGAATATTGGTATTGTCTGCTATCCCACCTACGGTGGCAGTGGTGTTGTAGCAACCGAACTGGCTAAAGGATTGGCCAATCGCGGACACAATCTGCATATTTTAAGTTATGCCCGGCCGGCCAGGCTCGATACACTTCGCACAGATATTACATTTCACGAAGTAGACCTCAGCAGTTACCCGCTTTTTGAATATCCTCCCTATGATCTGGCCCTTGCCAATAAAATGGTTGAGTTAATAGAGTATGCTAATCTGGATGTACTACACGTACACTATGCAATACCGCATGCTACAAGTGCATACCTTGCCCGACAGATTGTGAATGAGAACTCCTGTAAAGTGCCAGTTATAACAACTCTGCATGGTACAGATATTACACTTGTTGGGAGTAATCCCACCTATAAAAAAGTTGTCGATTTTTCAATCAACCAGAGTGATGGTGTTACGGCCGTATCAGAATATCTGAAGCAGGAGACCTACAAACTTTTTGATATCAAGAAAGAGATCAAAGTGATTCCAAACTTCATTGATTTGGACAGGTTTAAACGATCCAAAAAAGAGCATTTCAAAAAAGCGATATGTCCCGAAGGAGAAAAAGTAATAACTCACGTGTCTAATTTTAGGGAGGTGAAGCGGGTTACAGATGTTGTGGAAGCTTTTGCACAGCTACTAAAAAATGGTGTGCCTTCGAAGCTCCTCATGGTCGGTGATGGCCCGGATCGTTCAAAAGCTGAGCAGAAATGTCGGGATTTGAAGGTGTGTGAACACGTTCGGTTTTTAGGAAAACAGGAACAGGTAGAAGAGGTTCTCTCTATTGCTGACCTGTTTATGATTCCATCAGGCAGTGAAACGTTTGGTCTCGCTGCGTTGGAAGCCATGAGCTGCAGTGTTCCGGTGATAAGCTCCAACGTTGGTGGCTTGCCGGAAGTCAATATTGATGGTGAAACCGGGTATGTTTGTGAATTGGGAGATGTGGAATGTATGGGGCGTCTTGCCACCAAAATCTTAAAGGATGAGAAACTTCACAAAAAAATGTCTAAAGCTGCCCGGAAGCGCGCAGAATTGTTTGAGATCGACAAGATTGTATCGATCTATGAAGAGTATTATTTGGAAGTAAAGGCGAACATGTAGTGAGAATTTCGACACGTAAATAATATGGGAATTTTGAGCCGGACCAATTTACTATTCATCTTTACTTTTATTCTTTTCGCAGTTTCCTGTGGTAAAGGAGAGGAGACAGATTCATACGAGGAGTTTCCTGAAGTCGATGAAATTATAGAGGAGGGATTGAGCGAGTCACTATATTCGGGTGCCGTTGTTTTGATTGGGAATGATGAGGAGATTCTGTATCAGAAAGCATACGGATATGCCACACTTTATGATAAAGACCTATCTGTGGTTGAGGAACCGGACAGTATGACGATCTCTCATCTATTTGATATTGCTTCCCTGACTAAAATTTTCGGAACCACCTATGGAATCATGGCGCTGCATAGTGATGGCCGAATCAACTTGGATGACCCGGTAGCCGATTATATTGATGAATTTGCAACGGATTCTCACTCTGATATTACAATACGTCATCTGTTGTCGCACTCCTCGGGACTTTTACAGTGGTATCCTACCTACTATGTTCTTTCAGATTCGGAAGATTTTATTCCATGGGTTGTAGATCAGTCATTGATTGGAACTCCCGGAGAAACTCGCCGTTACAGTGATTTAGGATTCATGGTATTGGCAGAAATAATTGAAAGAGAATCCGGTGAATCACTATCAGACTATTTAAATAAGAGGCTATATGAACGACTTGGTCTGACCCGGATTGGGTTTAGTCTCGGACCAGCTATTTCAGATCAAATTGTTTCTACTTCTCACGGTAATCCGTTTGAGAAGAAGATGGTTTATGATGATGAATTTGGCTACCAAATAGATATTGATCCCGAGCTTTGGGATGAATGGAGAGAGTACTCTTTAAAGGGAGAAGTTAATGACGGTAATGCGTTTTATACATTTAATGGTGTGGCGGGTCATGCGGGCCTATTTGCAAAAGCTGAAGATCTGGCCAGGCTGCTTCAGCTTGTTCTGAATGATGGTAATTGGGATGATAACAGATTGATTTCACCTGAAACCATTAACGAATTTATTTCTGAGGATGAATTTGGAAATGGTTTGGGATGGGCAATGGATCCGGATTTTCTCAATGCCGAAGAGCTTCCGCCCGGCAGCGTCGGACATACAGGGTTTACCGGGACAAACTTTGTTCTGAGTCCGAATGGTAACATGTATTATATATTTTTGACCAACAGACAGCACGTTGGTGTTAATGAAAATGGAAATTATCCGAACTTAAGGGATATCCGTTCGGAATTATCAAAAGTCGTTTTTCATTAAGTTTAGTACACTGATAACTATAGATCTTTATAATCGAGTGTACAATTTCTGAACAGAAAGATGTATTGAGAGTGAACAGTTTATTAGATAATATTATACGGGTAAAGGGGTAGATTAATTCGGTAAATATTGTATTTTTCAAAGCTAGGCATTTGATTTCACTTCAGAAATCAACCCATAAAAGATTAAGATATTAGGGTAATAAGCTTGAAAACTAAGACAGGCTATTTTACGGTTAAAAAATCATGCTATTAAGCGCTTGGTTTAACTCTCGGAACAAAACAACGGTATGGTTGGTACTCAGCTTTTTGCTGCTTGCGGGAGCTCTGTATACAGTTCAGTATTATAGCAGCAGTTTGCAGATTGGAATGCGCTCCTTCAATTTTGGAAGCAGCCAATTTATGAAGTCTCAACAGCAAGCTGTCAATGAAATTGTTCAGTTTATTCATACCGATAACCCTGAACACATTGAGTCTTTTTATGATCATGTGGCAGTGGTTGAAAATCTTCGACGCGGCCGTGAGTTAATGACTTCTGACTACGAGGAAAGAGAACAAATTGCTCAGTACCTGCATCTTGGAGAAGGTGAGCCTTATGGTACAATTGAGCTGATCAGGCTTTATGAGTTTTTGTCTCACAGGCAATCTGTTCAGAATTTAATTACGCTTTGGGAGCAAGCCGATCAAAAAGTAGCAGAACTGCAAAGTGTTGCAGATGAGGTAGTAAATCTATCTGAAAATGGTGAGCTGGATCAGGCTACGAGACAAGAATATTTGATCAGGGTTTTTGCAATTTCTGAACAGATCACCTCTATTGATCAGCAATTTTTCACATCTATAAATGAGGCGGGAATCTGGGTCGATAACATTGTAAACAGAATCAATTTGGCTGCGATTATGATTCTGGTTCTTATGCTGGGTGCATTTACTTACCTGCAAATGGGATCCATTCGTAAATGGGCGGAGAAGCTGGAGGAGTCGGACGCGAAGTTTAAAGGTGTTTTAAACAACTCGCAGGATGTGATCTATCAAATGGACCTTGAGACAGGTAAATATGTATATATGAGCCCTTCTGCCGAAACGATGCTCGGTTACGATATCGAAAAAATGAAAGCAGGTGGGGCTGAATTCCTGCTTGAGTTTACACATCCGGAAGACCTGAAAGCGATGCAGGAAGAAGTCAAAAACTACAACTCTGATGATTTAGAGAATCGATTGGCTTCTGATACTCAGTTCCGCATTAAAAAAAGTAACGGCGAATACATTTGGGTTTATAACAAGCGAACTCTGCTGCGTGATGAAAGTGGGAATCCAAAGTATATCATTGGAAATGTCCGGGATATTTCGGAACGCAAGAAGTTCGTCGATGCACTTGATAAATCATTGAAAGATAAAGAGATGTTGCTTTCGGAGATTCATCATCGGGTTAAAAATAATTTGTCGATTGTATCAAGCCTGATTGAACTTCAAAAAAATAGCAGGGATAAGATAACAGAGAATGATTTAAAGGAGATTCAGGACCGGATACGATCAATTGCACTTGTACACGAAAAACTCTATCAAGCGGATACACTCGCAGATGTGGATCTCTCAGAATATATTGTTGACCTTGTTAATATGATCAAGAGTTCTCTGGGTTCGGAATACAAGAAAGTTGATTTAATCAGCGATGTTGATTCCATCAAAATTGACAATAAAAAAGCTGTTCCTATTGGCCTGATCGTTAATGAATTGGTGAATAACTGTTACAAGTATGCTTTTGTAAACAAAGAGAGCGGCACAATTGAAGTGAAATTAAAAGAGGAAGAAGATTCACTAGTTACATTGATCGTCAGAGATAACGGTGAGGGACTGCCTGAAAATTTTGAAGAGAAAACAGGAAAATCCCTGGGAATGACACTCATTCGCGCTTTTACAAGACAAGTTAAGGGAGAATTCAAGGCTGAATCAGACAATGGAGCAGTTTTTACTATTCGATTTGAATTACCGACCAACGGAGAAGCCCAATACCAATAATAAAAAACCCCAATCTCATGAAGAGAAAGGGGTTTTTGTGACGGAGATTTTTAATTATTTAAAAGTCTCTGACTTAGGCTGCCAGTACTTTTGAAACTTCTTCTGCCGCTTCCTTCAGAAGTACAGCGGAAATAACATTCAGGTCGCTGTTATCGATAATCTCTTTTGCTTCCTCAGCATTGGTTCCCTGTAGACGTACAATAATCGGCACGTTTTTCACCTTATCGGCAATTTCAGGGTCCTTAACGGCTTCAATCACACCGTTGGCAACTCGGTCGCAGCGTACAATTCCACCAAAGATGTTAATGAGGATGGCTTTCACGTTCTTGTCATCCAGGATAATGCGGAATCCATTTTTTACAGTTTCAACATTTGCGCCGCCACCTACATCGAGGAAGTTGGCAGGCTCACCACCTGAAAGTTTAATAATATCCATGGTTGCCATAGCAAGTCCGGCGCCGTTCACCATACAGCCAACGTTTCCGTCGAGCTTAATGTAGTTCAGGTCGAACTTGGAAGCTTCCAGCTCAATCGGGTTCTCTTCTGAAGTATCGCGAAGTTCTACAATATCTTTGTGGCGGTACAATGCATTTCCGTCAAATGTCACTTTAGCATCAAGCGCCATCACATCGTCGTCGGTTGTAAGAACCAGCGGATTAATTTCCACCATGTTGGCATCTGTATCAACGTAGAAGTTGTAAAGAGCCATAATGAATTTTACGGCTTTTTTGAAAGCAGCGCCTTCGAAGCCGAGTGCAAAAGCAAGACGCCGAGCTTGTGATGGAAACAGTTCCATTCCCGGCTCAACCCACTCTTTCACGATCTTTTCCGGAGTTTCTTCGGCAACTTTTTCAATTTCAACACCACCTTCGGTTGAAACCATAATTACATTTTGACTATTGGCACGGTCGAGCAAAATTCCAAGATAGAACTCTTTTTCGATGTCAACACCATCGGTAACATAGATGGTTTTAACTTCCTGCCCTTCTTCTCCGGTCTGAATGGTGACCAGTGTGTCGCCCAGCAGAGATTCGGCAGCTTCTCTAACTTCATCAATAGACCGGCAGAGAATAACTCCTTTTGCATTATTTTTCTTGGTGCGTCCCTTACCGCGTCCCCCGGCATGAATCTGAGCTTTTACAACAAATAAATTTGTGCCGTTGGCTTTCATCTCTTCAGCAGCCTTCACCGCTTCTTCAACGGATGATGTGGCTACTCCGTCGGGAACAGCAACACCGGCTTCTTTAAATAGCTCCTTGGCTTGATACTCGTGAATTTTCATAATTCAATTGGTTAATCAGTCAGCTTTTTGGTTAAATAAATTCGGATGAATAATACCCAAATAAGCAGGCAAATAAAAGTGAGGGAAAGGTTTCTGTGTAAGGCTTTTCAAAATTTCGCCTCTTATAGAAAAAGGAGAACATTTAAAGGGAAAAGATATGAGAAGAAGATCAAGAAACAGAACAAAGGAGCTCTATTTTATTGAAATGAAAGTGGCCGGAGACATTCCGGTTTTCCTGAGAAAATCAACCCTTTCTAAGGTGACAGATGGTTTAAAATGGTGTTGTGAGAAGAGAGGACTTCGAATTTATGATTACACCATTTTACCGGATCGTTTGATGTTCGTTGCTGAAACAGCCTGGGGATCACTGCAGGATGTTATTGATTCTTTTCGAGGGTTTTCTTCCAAAGCGATACTAAAGGTATTGCAATCAGAAAGGCACTCAAAGCAAGCCGATTGGATGCTGAAATTGATTGATCGATTTGGAGATAAGGATCAGGCCGGAAACAGTAATATTTGGGAACTATCTCCCGTGATCGAGAAACTGATCAAACAAGAACAGCATGATAAACACGCTGAGATGATATCCAACCGAATGGTTCAATATGGATGGGTTCATAAACCGGAGCATTATAATTTATGCAGCTCCTCACCGCGGCACCCGCTAAATGGTTGGATTGTAGAGGGAATTGATCCCTGGAGTTAGCTGGCTTTCAAGCGCGATAACTCGATAGAATGAGCAATTGCCCGGCCGGTGTCCTTTGGAAATTGATTTTTCCGATTTAAAAATCGTTGATTGACCTCCAACTCAATTCCCAGATATTGTGTTTCGTTGATCTGAGAACGTAAATAACTGGTCAGTCCGTCATCAACACCTTTGTAGGGTTGATTACTCAGGATATTTAAGTGCGGCAGATTTTCTTTTAGAAGTTGTTTTAAACGTTTACAATATTGTTTTTCAAAATCTCGGGTGGGATCATATAGAATGCCAATATCACAGTTTCTGGTTTTATTCTTAAATACCGGTGTAAATGTATGGATCCCGATATGCAGGACCGTTTTACCGGATCTGTTTAACTCTCCAATTTTCTCTTCAACCGACTTTCTGTAAGGAAGATAATAGGATTCGAGGAGTCGTTGTTTATCCAGCTCGGATAGTACCGAACTAAACTCAGAGAACACTCTTCGATGGCCTTCAGAGCGATTGATTTCAACAAGCAGACGTGAGATGTTAAACTTAAATAGGGGGACTTTTAGATGGTCAGAAACGGTCAAAGCCAAACCTAAAGCTCCGGGATCCCAGCCCCGGTGGGAACTTAATATGTCAGCAGCCTTCAGAAACAGATGCCGGTATTTTACAGGAATCTGGTTGCCGGCATGCTCACAACTAATAATAATTTCAGGGTATAAATGGTTTTCCATACTTCAGGCATTCACATAATCGATGGTAAGTGTTCACTAAATCATTTTTTTGAATGGTTTGTGGCAATGAGTTTAGAATTCTTCTTGCAAGCGGCCCTTCTTCAAAAATAAGCTCCAAGATTTCCGAGGTTTCGGATGTGTAACTGTTAGGCGTAATGTACTCCCTGAAAATATGCTCACAAAGGTCACCTGCTGATATAGACGGAGTTGAAAGCCCAAATATGTTGAGATATTTCTGATCGGTAATCACAGCTTTTTCTCCATGCTCTATAGTTGATAAAAGTATTGGGTAGAGTTCGTCTTCATGCCAGTTTCTTTGGTGTTCAAGAGGATATAAATCTTCAAAAATGAACATTTTTGTCACAGCAACGACCCACTCGAGTATAGCGAGGTCAATAGTAGGACACTCCTGAACATCCATTACCCTCACTTCAATTGAATTTCGATCCCAGCGAGGCATCAATCCACGGGAGTTTAACCACTCTTCCTGGAGTATTTTATCCGGATCATAGGGGGCAATTTCTCTGTACATTTTATCCAGAACTTCTTTTTGATACTTCTCCTTGCTAAAAATTGCCTCCGGTATAATAAGCCCCGTAATAGACGGGATTTTGATTGCATTGGTTCGATACATCTCCATTCTGAAATCCAGGAATGGCTTTCGTTCCGAATCGGCAATAGGTGAACTTGCTGCCATTGCGGGGATAAGAGGCAAGACAAGACGTAAGGCAGCGTGTAATTTTTCAAACTCCTGTTCACCGTAAAAAGGGAGGTTCAGATGTGTGCTTTGTACATTCGACCAACCGTGGCCTGAGCAGTCAAATATTCGATTATAGGCTTCATAAATCGGGTTATACTCGTGTGGCCACAATTCGACACTGCTGAATGGATCCATCCAGGGATGAGCAGCGCCGGGCATCAAGCGTGCATCAAAAGGTTCGAGCAAAGCGTCAATTTGTTCTACATGCCTTTGAAGCTCAAATCCAACGGTGGACAAGTCTTTAGCGGGTCCGGCAGTTTTTATTTCGATAATGTGCAGAGCCAGTTCATTACTCCAGGCTACACCATCCAGCACTAATTCATTTACAATTTTGTCTGAAGAATTTCTGAGTACCCGATCAGAA
Source organism: Rhodohalobacter barkolensis (assembly GCF_002834295.1). Taxonomy (NCBI): domain Bacteria; kingdom Pseudomonadati; phylum Balneolota; class Balneolia; order Balneolales; family Balneolaceae; genus Rhodohalobacter; species Rhodohalobacter barkolensis. The sequence continues at coordinate 112,056 of NZ_PISP01000002.1, forward strand.
ATTGGCATGATATCGAGGCTCTCCCGGTTTACGATGATGTATTCCAGCTCCACCCCAAATCCTTCAAAAAGATGAAGGGGCTTATTTTTATTGATCAAAAGACTCATTTTGCTCGAACTCCTTTGTTTTCCTCAATTCGGCGCAATATATCTCCGATAATGATGTCGTAGAGCTGTTCCTTCAGTAAAACATCCTCAAAGCCTGAATCAATACTTGGATTGTCGTTAATTTCAATAACAAAAACCTGGCCGTCTTTCTCTTTTATGTCTACACCGTATAACCCGTTGCCAATCAAAGAGGCGGCTTTCAGTGCAATCTTCAATACGCTTTTCGGAACCTCTTGAATGGGAATGGTATCTGAGTTTCCGGCGTGAGTTTTACCATCTCCGGTTCTTTTGTAGATTTGCCAATGTTTTCTGGCCATGTGATATCGACAGGCATAGATCGGTTTATTGTTTAGTACTCCGATTCGCCAATCAAAATCGGTCGGAATAAACGACTGAACAATCAGTAGATCAGATCGTTTAAAGAGCTTTTTCGTCAACCGATCGTAATTTTCCTGGTCATCCGCTTTAACCACACCCTGCGAAAATGAGCTGTCCGGCTGTTTAAGAATGCACGGAAATCCGAGCTTTTTGGCTGCAGTTTGGGCATTCTCACTGCTGATGATAAGTGTTTCCGGTGCCGGAATTTGATGTCGAGTCAACAGTTCAGCAAGGTAAACTTTATTGGTGCATTTCAGGATCGACTCCGGATCATCAATGACAACCAGGCCTTCGGCCATTGCTCGCCGGGCGAATCTGTATGTGTGGTGGTTTACACCGGTTGTTTCTCTGATAAAAAGTGCATCAAACTCATTGAGCCGTGAGTAATCTTCACGTGTGATGATTTCGGTGTAAAACCCCATCGACTCAGCGCTTTTCGTAAATCGTTGGATCGCCCTGGCATCGGATGGAGGAAATTCTTCCTCAGGATTCACTAAAATGGCCAAATCGTAGACATATTGCTTTTTCTCGGCGGTTCTATTCCGTTTTTTGAAATACTCCTGAGCTACAGCAATTACAAAATCCCGATGCCCTTCAGGGATGTCACTGGTAGAAATCGGATGAATGGTTCGCAGGTTCCACTCCCCATCTTTTTTAAAAAATTCTGCCCGAAGAAATGGAGCCTGGAATTGATTAAAAAGCCGTGATGCCAATTTATCATATCGTTTGGCAAGATTTTTACCAAAGTAGATGCTCAAGGTAAACGATTCTGATTGAATGCTTAAGAAACTCTTCTGAATCAACTTCTGCAGCTCTTCGGATACAAACCGTAGAATGGTTTGAGATTTAAAGTCCTGAATGGTTAAAATATTGGGTATGGGAGTATGACCCCTGGCAGCTGCCAAAAGTGAAACATAGTAGCCGGTGGACTGGTACCTGTAACTTTTGCATAGATTGTAAACTTTTGCACGCCTGAGTTTGCTGTACATCTCATCCATCAGGTACTTTTTTGCGGGCACAACATCTACACCCGGAATATCAAAATCCCAGCTTTTCGGGTTGTCAACGATGATAAGTTGTTTCATGATCTCTCGGACTCTTTTTCGGTGTGATAATAATCAGGTTGGCATCGTATGTGATAATTCCAAGTAAAATGGCATTAATTACCGTGTCAATTTTCATTCTGTAAATCATCCCTTCTCCCAACGGATTGTGGCTAATAGGGTCGGCGATCTGAACTTCCCGTGTTTCAGGATCATAACCACTCAATAGGACAAAGTGTCCGGCGGGTTCTCCGCGCAAATCATCATAATCAGAATTAGGTCCATATTCTCTTTTCGATTTATACAGATATGTAGCGCTTAATCCTGCAATAATTGGGTGGCCATTTTTAAGGTATTTTCTCAGCAGTGCAGGCCTTAGATCTTCAAAATGAAGTTTCCCGCCTAAATTCAGAAAGCTTACATAGGCCTCGGTCACAGTTGTGAGTTTAGTTTCGTTTTTTATGGATTGTTGTTCATTGAGTTTTACAATGAGACTTTCCTTATCGAGAACAAACCACGTTGGATCAAATACCTGAAGGTTGTACGTGTAAATTTTAGCGTTATAGCCTCTCAAAAGAGCATGTACGCCTAATAATGCTCCAACCGTACCCCCCTCTTCAAATTGCAAAACTTCATCGATAACCGTACTCAGCGTAACCGGATCTTTATAGTATTCGTAGAGAGAGTGCAGCGAAGTTGGCCCGCAGGTGGTTTCGTCGGGTTGTTTTTTGATGGGAATCTTGATCATGTATCATCCTGGGGAAAGCTATTATTGATCGATGTCCGGAATTGTTCGACACCAACTAGCATAATACGCAGAAAACTGATTATTATGATCAGGGAGAGAAAATAATTTTAAAGTTTAGTCTCTTGGTCTAAACGGTTTTGATAGCTTCAAAAAGAGTATCAAACATTTCAATATTGTACTGTTTTAGCCATTTTTTGTTCTGATTGGGCTCGTGTCTTGATCGGATAAAAAACGGTTTAATACCGAGCTCCACAGCAGGTTTCAGGTCAGTAATTTTATCACCTGCCATGAAAGACTGTTTTGGGTCTATTCCGTACTTATTGATCGCTTTAAGAAACATGCCGGTGCCGGGTTTTCGATCGTTAGGATCAAAATCATGAGGTTTTTCATCAAACTTGGGGTGATGGGGTGCAACATACCAATCATCAATATGGAGTCCTTTCTTCTCAAGTTGTTGATCTACCCATTTGTGGAGTTGAATAACATCATCGAGAGAATATCGTCCTCTGGCTATTCCCGATTGATTGGTCACAACGATGATTTTGAACTTGTTTTCATTCATCCATCGAATGGCTTTCAGAGCGTCTTTACACCATGTCCACTCTTTGGGCTTATGAACAAAATTGTAATCGACATTCAGTGTGCCGTCCCGATCCAGGAAAAAAGCTTTCATTTGAGGAAATTTGAACTTTAAATGTATTCCGACCGGCCGCTAATCCAGCCTGACCAAAATTTTAAAATGGAAACAATCAGAAGAAACATAAGCGGAGTGGTCCAGTTGCCTATTAAATCGTGCAATCCACCGAATAGAGCAGGTCCAATTGCGGCAAGTGTATATCCGGCAGATTGTGCCATGCCCGACAGTTCATTTGCCGTCTCTGAATCTTTTGTACGAAGAACAATGAAGAGCAAGGCCATTCCAAAGCAGCCTCCAAGGCTAATACCCAGCAATGAGGCCCAGAATTCTGTGTAGGTTGTATCGGTGATGAAAATCAGGCCCAACAGGCTGATGACTTCTAAACCGACTAAGATGCCAACCGGAAGACGCTGTCTCTGCCGCCTGGATGCCCATGCAGGCATTAAAAATGTACCTAATACACCCGATCCCTGAACAATGGCGAGCATCAAGCCGGCCCGGGCAGTTTCCATGCCGCGTTCAATTAAAATCTCAGGGAGCCAGGCTACAATAATGAAAAATGTGAGGGATTGTAAACCCATGAAAAGGGCTACATTCAGGGCAATACCGGAAGTTGTCAGATGTTTTAGAGCACTCCTGAAACTTCGATTGGCGATAACCGGTATATTTTTTCTCATTTGTGGGAGCCAAATAAGCAGGGCAATGAACGACATGGCCGCCCAGAAGCCGAGTGACCATCTCCAGCCAAAGTTCAGCCCTTCGGAGAGTGGAACGCTAATTCCGGATGAAATGGCCGCTCCGGTTCCCAGCATAGCTGAATAGATACCTGTCACTAATCCATAGCGATTTGGAAAACTCTTTTTCACAATGCCGGGCAGCAGTACATTGGCTAATGCAATTCCAACTCCCAAAACTGCAGTACCCGCAAAAAGAGCTGTGTGAGCCGGATAAATCCGGATAAGTAAACCGGCTGTGAGCAGAATTAGAGCCAGGGTCATGGTTCCTTCTGTCCCCATCTTTTTGGTGAAAAAAGGAGTCAGAATCGAGAAAATGCCAAAAGCCAGTACGGGTAGTGTGGTGAGCATTCCCAAAAGCGTATTGGAAAGACCGGTATCCAGCCGTATTTCATAAATTAGCGGACCGACAGCTCCAATAGCCGGTCGCAGATTAAATGCAATAACAGCAATGGCTGTAATCAGTAAAATTTTTCTGTTTTGCTCGGGAGACATGAAGTCGTATTTCTGAAAGCTCTAAAGGTAAGGATTGTTAAACCAAATTTCGGAGAATGATTTGACCGGAATTCTAAATTGTAAACCAATTTCACTTTGACTAATTTTGAAAACAAAAATCCCATTGAGGTAACTTTTTTGGAACAAGCAAAGATTATGACGGAAGAGGATGTGAAGCGTACCTATTTGCGCTTTGCTCACCAGTTCCTTGAACCGTACGAAGACCCCGCTCATCCAGCAATAATTGGCATGCAAACCCGAGGAGTTTATATGGGGAAGCGAATTATGCAGATCATACAAAATGAAACAGGTGCCAAACCGGATTTTGGTGTGCTCGATGTTACATTTTATAGAGATGATTTCCGGTCGAAATTGAAAATGCCTGAAGTGAAAGTGACGGAAATTCCTTTTGATCTCTATAATCGGGATGTCATTTTAGTGGACGATGTGCTCTATACCGGGCGAACGGTGAGGTCGGCAATGGATGCGCTGATGGCTTACGGTCGTCCCAGAAGTATCCGGTTTTGTTGTATGGTAGATCGCGGGCACAGAGAGCTGCCGGTTTCTGCTGATTACGTGGGGATGACGGTCCCAACTCATGCTGATGAAGAAGTGCGGGTAAAAGTAAATGAACTTGATGGTGAAGATGCTGTGTACGTGGTAATGGGAGGTGGTGATGAGTAACATGGATCAAACAGATTATAAGTTCAAACAGAAGCACCTGCTGGGACTGGCCGACTACAGTGCTGAGGATATTCATTATGTTTTGGAGCAGGCGAAAACATTTCGGGAAGTGTTGGATCGTCCGGTACCTAAAGTCCCTACTCTTCGAGATAAAACAATTGTGAATCTATTCTATGAGAACAGTACCCGGACGCGGCTCTCATTTGAGCTGGCCCAAAAAAGAATGGGTGCTGACGTGGTGAATTTTTCTGCAGGCACATCCAGTGCTAAAAAAGGAGAATCCCTGAAGGATACTATCCGGAATATCAGCTCAATGAAGATTGACATGGTGGTGAGCCGGCATGAAAGTCCCGGAGTGCCTCACTTTTTAACCCGTTGTGTGGATGCAGCGATCATCAACGCCGGGGATGGAGCTCATGAACATCCGACTCAGGCTCTGCTTGATATGTTCACAATGAAGCAAATCCACTCCGATTTAAAGGGCAAAAAAGTGGCAATAATTGGAGATATATCCCACAGTCGTGTAGTAAGATCCAATATTGTCGGGTTGAAAAAGCTGGGAGCTGAAGTTGTGGTTTGCGGACCAAAATCTTTAATGCCTGTTTTTGTAGAAACTTTAGGGGCAAGCATATCTTACAATATCGATGAGACACTCGCCTGGTGTGATATTGCTATGGCACTTCGAATTCAGATGGAGCGAATAACCGGTGGAACAGATCTCTTTCCGAGCCTGCGTGAGTACCATGAGACATTCGGTATAAAAATGAGTCACCTGGAGAAATACCCCGATTTTATGGTAATGCATCCCGGACCGATCAATCGCGGTGTGGAGATGGAAAGTCTGGTAGCAGATAGTGACCGGGCTGTAATCCTAAATCAGGTTACAAATGGTGTCGCCGTACGGATGGCGATCCTCTACCTGTTGAGTGGCGGAAGCCGGATGTCATGATATACGTCCGCCGTGGCGGGTTATTAAGATTCCTGCAATGACGATGGCAGCACCAATGTATTGAAGGAGTTCCAGGCTCTCACCTAAAAGCACAATACCGGACACCAAGCCAATAACAGGCACCAGGTTTTGATAGGTTGATGAGCGTACGGCACCAACCACTTTAATGCCATTATTCCAGATAAGGTATGCTAGGCCAATGGCTAAAAGTCCGCTGAAAAAGGCACCTCCAAATGCGGCATAGGAAACGGAACTCCATTCTGTGTCACCAAAATGTGGGATGGCTAAGGCCGTAAGGGAGACAGCTCCGATGGAAGTCATCATGGCCGAGTATTGAAGGGGAGTGTATCGTGTGAGGTGCTTTTTAGAAAAAATCGTATAGAGTGCCCAAACAACGGCGGCGAATACAATAGTCAGGTCACCAATAAAATTATCGGAACCGAATGATATCGGGTTTTTGCCAAAAAAGATGATAATAGCTACTCCGGTAAAGGCCAGAAATACTCCAATCGTCTTCAGGCGGTTGAGCATTTCAAGGGAGAACAGATGTGAACTGATGGCAACCCAGATAGGAATGGTACCCAGCATCACAGCTGCATTGGCGGCCAGTGTTAAATTAATGCCGATGATAAAAAGCCACTGGTAAAAAAGATTACCGACCAAACCCAGGATCAGAAGCGGAATCAAATCTTTCTTGTCAATTTTGAACCACGATTTTCGCTTTGCAATAATCGTCCACATAAACAGTGCGGCTAATACAAAACGGATGGAATTAAAGCTGTAGGGGTCGATTTCAGCCAGGCTGGCCTTGATAACCGTGAAGTTTAGCCCCCAGATAATTGCAAGAAAGAGTAAGGAGAGATCTGTAAGAAGGTTTTTTTTGAGCTGAGCCATAAATAAAAGTATTGGGGCTTAAGATAGAGATATTCTTATTGAAATAAATTTTTGAAAATGATTGGAACGGAACAAAAAATGCGATAGTTTTATGACCGTTGTTCAAAATATGACTGAGAGTCAAAATGATAAAAGAATTATCCCGAAAAGAACGTGAAAAGTTAATGCGGCGCGAAGCAATCATTGATGCTGCCGAATATCTTTTCGATACCCATGGATTTGACAGTGCTACCATGGAAGAAATTGCCGAGAAGGCAGAGCTTGGAAAGGGTACATTATACCTTCATTTTAAAAGCAAGGTATCTATTTATCTGGCTATTTGTGAACGTGGTTCAAACATGCTCAATCAGGAAATGGGTAAAGTTTTAACTCAGGACCTGAACGGATTGCAAATGGTTGAAAAAATTGGGCAGGTGTATCTGAACTTTATCCGGGAGAATCCGCTTTATTTTAATGCCTTCAATTACTACGAGAGTATTTTGGATCAGGAAAAGTACTCTGATAATCCTATGATTGAAAAGTGTGAGGATAATGCAAGAGAAGCCATGACTTTTATTGTCAGAGCTCTTCAGGTAGGGATGCAGGATGGGTCTATAAAAGATTCAATCGATCCGAAAGAGTTAGGGATTATTATATGGGGAGCTTCGAAGGGAGTGATGCATATGGCGTTTATGAAACAGAAGCAGCAGCACCATAAATTTTTGGATGATGTAGAGGTTAGTTTCGAATCATTAATAGAGAATTTTATCACGCTAATCGGAAGTGGAATAAAAAATTGACCAGCGGTCAAATAATTTGTAACAAGAGGCTTTTAACCTCGTAGGAACAATGGTAATAATTTGCGAAAACAGGACAGTCGAATAGACATATGAAGATATTTAAACTAAAGATTTTGGGGGCAGCCATTCTTTGGGGATTAACCGGTTTGGCATATCATGCTGATGCGCAGGATGTATCGGAGCTAACATCGGGTGAAGAAGTTACGATCACACTGGATGAAGCGATACAAATTGCACTGGTAAATAATCACCTTTTGAGAAAAGGTCTGTTGGATTTGGACCGGGCTGAAGCACAAATTCGAGAGGCATGGGGTTCAGTGTATCCTCAAATAAATGCTTCCGGGAGTTATACCAGAAACCTTAGAACTCCAAACCCTTTTGCCGGATCTGATGCGGGAGGATTATTTGAATCGTTCGGGGCAGTGGATTGGCTGGCATTTAATGAGAGTGCCAGAACGGATGGCGATCCCAATACAAATCCTATCTCTTTTGATGAGTATCTGGACCGGCAGCGGCAGGGTTACGAAGATGCGGGTATTGCCCCGCCGGGTTCGGATGGAAGCAATCCATTTGCAGTAGAAAATCAGTTTGAATTTGGTCTCTCGGTCACTCAGGCGGTATATAACGGTGCCGCATTTTCTGCAATTAAAGCAGCTAAGCAATTCAGAGAGCTGAATCAGGACCAGGTTCAAGCCGACAGACAGCAGGTAGTAAACGAGGTGAAAAACTCCTTCTACTCTGCCCTGCTTGCCAAGGAGCAGGTTGAAGTTCTTCGCTCAAGTGTAGAAAGGCTGCGGGTTACAGTAGAGGAAACCAGGCGATCTGTTGAAGCGGGAGTTTTATCAAGATACGATCGAGTAAGTGCGGAAGTTGAATTGGTGAACCTGGAAACCAATCTGATTGAAGCTGAAAATCAGGCGGAATTGGCTGCAAAGAATCTGGCACTCCAGCTGGGAATACCTACACAGAATGAGATTAATCTGAGAGGAGCGCTGGAGTATGATGAGTCTATGCAGCCTGAAGTTGCGGACAAGGATGTCGCATATGAAATCGCAATGCAGCAGCGTCCGGATATCAGTCAGACAGAAAACCTGCTGGAACTGAGAGCAATAGAAGGTGAGGTTACAAAATCGAGATACTTCCCAACAGTAAATGCATTCGCGAACTTTGCATATATCGGCTCTGTGCCATCTAACCGAACCTTGATCTCTCCGGTTGAGGGTCAGGAGTTTACGTTTACAACTTCAGACAGAGGGTTTTTTGATGATTCCTATTGGAATGAAGCTGTTTCAGTAGGCTTGAGGATGAATTGGTCGATCTTTAACGGGTTCCAGACTCGAATGCAGGTTCAGCAAAATAAGATTGATATCAAAAAGGCTGAAATTGATCGCGAATTTCAACAGAATGCAGTTTATCTGGAAATCGATCAAACCATGAAGAATCTTGAAACGTCGTTGAGAAGAATCAGAAGCCAGGAGCGAAATTTGGAGCAGGCAGAACTGAACTATGAATTTTCACTTCGAAGATTACAGGAAGGGGCCGGTACGGCATTGCAGGAACGACAGGCTTCATCTCTTTTAGACCAAAGTAAACTTAACTATCTCTCAGCTGTGTACGATTATTTGATCGCACTCAGTCAATACGAAAAATCTATCGGTAAACCGGTATTAGACGCTGAATAAAAATGTTGATGACCAAAATGATGAATACAGTAATAAAAATTTCAAGCTTAATTCTATTGGCTTTCACGTTGGTTTCGTGTGATCAGGGTGAAGAAAATGGAGAGCAAAACGGGACGGATGGCGCCAGATTGATGCCGGTTGAAACTGTGATAATTGAACCGGATAATTTTAATGATTTTGTCCGTACAACAGGGACGGTTGAAGCTATCGATGATGCTATGATCTCTTCTGAAACTTCCGGCAGGATTCTTTCCATTAAAGATCGCGGAGAGAGAGTTCAAAAAGGTGGCGTGATTGCCCAAATAGACGACAGACTGATTCAGGCTCAATATGAAGCGGCAAAAACAGGCTATGAACTGGCTGAAGACACCTTCAACCGCTTTGAGTCACTGCATGCAGATTCAATCATCAGTACACAGGACTACAACAGTGCAAGAGCCCAGAGAGATCAGGCGAGAGCACAACTGAACCAAGTTGAAAAGCAGCTTCAAGATTCAAAAATAGAAGCTCCTTTTTCAGGCAGGATTGAAGAGCGGTTTATCAGCACAGGCGAATTGATCAACCCGGGTATGCCTGTGGTCAGACTTGTAAATACAGATTTGATTCGAGTTATATCCGGGGTGCCGGAAAGATACTCCGGTGAAATTACGGAGGGTTCCAAGGTACAGCTGAATTTTGGAGGATTAAACGGAGAGACTCGTGAAAGTACGGTCACCTACGCGAGTAATGTGTTGGACCCGGAAACCCGGACTTATGCTATAGAAGTGGAAATGAGAAATTCCGAACAGTTGATTAAACCGGATATGGTAGTAGACCTTTTATTGGAACGGCAAACTCTGGAAAATGTAATCATCATTCCGCGAACAGCCGTATTAAGAAACGAGGATGGACAGTCTGTTTACATTGCAAGTGAACAAGATGGGGAAAAAGTGGCCAGGTTGGTAAATGTTGAAACCGGATCTGCAGGCGGTGCTTTGATTCAAATTGTAAATGGTTTGTCTGATGGAGATGAATTAGTAGTAAACGGTGTAAGGAATTTAAGTGAAGGCGATGTATTAAATATTCTGAATACCGAAACCAGCATAGAGAGAGCAGAAAAACTTAAATCGGCAGACAGACCGGTCGTCTCTTACTAAATCAGATATAGCAAAAGAAATTTCGATTGATATCAAATAACGTATGAAATTAACAAACCTAACTTTAAAGAACAGAACGGTTATTGTTGTGCTTACGGCGATACTGATTTTAGCCGGGGCTTTCAGTTACAGTTCAATTCCCAAAGAGTCGAACCCATCGATTGAGATTCCAATATTTATTGTAAATACAATTTATCCGGGAATTTCTCCCGCTGATATGGAATCACTCATCACACAGCCGATTGAGCGAGAACTCCAGGGGATAAATGGAGTTAAAGAGATTCGGTCAAACACGTTGGAAAGTTTCAGCAGTATCGTTGTTGAATTCGATCTCGATGTTCCGCTATCAGAAGCGAGTCAGCGAGTAAGGGAGCGGGTTGATCTGGCCCGAACAGAACTTCCACCGGATGCTGAAGAGCCTTTTATCGTTGAAATTGATCTGGACGATTTTCCAATTATGACGGTGAACCTGGCGGCTGACTACCCGTTATCTCGGTTAACTGAAGTTGCCGAACGTCTGGAAGATGCGATAGAAGCTGGTTCAGGAATTCGGGAAGTTGAAACGGTTGGGGAAATTGAACGTGAAGTGCAGGTGAATGTAGACCTTGGGGAGCTGAATGGGTATGGCCTTGGCTTTGGTCAGCTTGTAAATGCGATTCAGGCACAAAACCTGACCATTCCGGGTGGAACGGTGGATGTGGACAAGATGAGCTACTTGCTTCGGGTAAGCGGTGAATTTGAAGATCCTTCCGAAATAGAGAATCTGGTGATTGCACGTCCTATGGGAGAGCAATCGCAAAGTGCCGGTCTTGTGTACATGCGCGATGTTGCGGATGTTGTGTTTGGTTTCAAGGATAGAGAAAGCTTTGCGCGTCTCAGAGCCTACAAAATGGATGAGAACGGGGAAAAGGTTGAACTGGACGAATCTGAAATTCAGGATAATCAGGTTATCAGTTTAAATATTAAAAAGCGTCCGGGTGCGAACATTCTTGATACCGTAGAAGAAGTAGTAGAAATTGTTGAAGGTTACCCGGTTCCTTCCGGTACCAATGTGGTAATAACGGGTGATCAGAGTGAAAATGTCAGGGATTTGATATCAGACCTTGAAAACAGCATCATCAGTGGTATGCTCTTTGTTGTACTGGTATTGGTCTTTTTCCTGGGAGTTCGAAATGCCTTGCTTGTAGGGACTGCTGTACCGCTTTCTATTTTAGTTGGCTTTATAGTGCTGTACGCCATGGGCTACTCGGCCAACTTTATCATTCTGTTTAGTTTAATTATTGCATTGGGTTTGCTGGTTGATAACTCCATTGTAGTTGTGGAAAATATTTATCGGTACAGAGAATTGGGCTACGAAAGATTCGAGGCTGCCAAACTTGCTACAGATGAAGTCGGTTACGCCCTGATTGCAGCGACTGCAACACTTTTGGCCGCATTTGTGCCAATGACGTTCTGGCCGGGTATTATCGGTCAGTTTATGGGTTACTTACCGATGACGTTGATCGTTGTGTTGCTCTGCTCACTCTTTGTGGCACTAGTTCTTTATCCTGTTCTCACGGCTTACCTGGTAAGGCTGGACGATGAAGAGAAGAAGCCGATGTCGATCTATTTTAAAGGAGCAGCTATTGGTTTCTCGATATTTATTGCAGTGGCCATTGGTATGGCGAATGTTACTACACTGGTTGTAACTGTACTGACAATACTATTCTTTGTCGGATCCTTTAAATACATCATTAAGCCGGTCTCTGAAGTTTTCAACGAGCGAACATTTCCAAGAATACTGAAGTATTATAAAGTAATGCTGCGGACCTTTTTAAAAAGAGACTACACAGTAAAATATGCGTTGCTGAGAAATTCACTCTCTCTAAGCAGTTTGACTGTTGCTTTAGTGCTGGGTGTGCTGGGTGCTGTGATTGGTATTTTTTCTCCGGCATCAACTATTCTTTACATACTGGCCGGAATTTTTGGTGCCCTGGGTGTTATTCTTGTGATCATACATTCCATAGAAGCAATATTTATCGGAGGAAAGATTTCAATTATATCCGGAATTTCGCTGGGGATCCTAAATGCAATTATACTGCTGCTTGTATCCATTTCAGGCTCCGTTAGCTTAAATGTCTGGTTGGTATTAATGTCTGTTCCCCTGCTTTTAGTGGTCATCGGGATATTTGGTTTATTCAGAAAATCTTCCAAGCCATTGATCCTCACAGACAATCGATCGCTACTTCTGAACACCGTGATGGGTGCGCTCCTTGCTATTTTTGGAATGTTTAGTCTTGCACCTACCGGAGTTGAATTCTTCCCTGAAACAGATCCGAGTCGAATTATTATCGAACTGGAAGGACCTATAGGAATGAATGTTGAAGCCAGTGATGAAATTGCTAAAGAGGTTCAGGACAGGATCTATAATTTGATTGATGAAGACCCTCTTGTAAAAGCAAATATTGAGAACCTTCAAACCAATGTTGGGGTTTCTGGTGATCCATTTTTTGGTGGAGGCGGTCAAAGCCCGGAGCTTTCAAGGCTCACGATGAATCTTGTAGATTTTGGGGATAGGGCCGAACCCTCTGCAAATACTCTTACGAAACTACGCGAGATTATCCGGGATATACCGGATATAGCTGTGAAAATAGAGGGTGAAGAGCAGGGTCCACCAACCGGTGCCCCGGTAAACATTGAAGTTTCCGGTGAAAACTTTGACGAGATAGTTCGCATCACAGAAGAGGTTACTCAAATTCTGATTGATGCTTCTGTATCACAATCTGTTCCGGGTCTTGTCGATGTTCGAAATAATGTAAGTGGAGGAACTCCCGAATACCGAATTCTGGTCGATTATGAAAAGGCGAGCCGGCTTGGTTTAAGTATGTCAGATATAGCTCAAACCATTCGGATAGCCAATAATGGATTGGAAACCAGCAAATGGAGGGATGGGGAAGATGAATATGATATCATGGTCAGATTGAGACCTGAAGATCGGCAGGATCTTGAGAGTCTAAGAAATCTCAATATCGTAACACAAATGGGAGCTTCGATGCCTCTTGTTTCCGTTGCAAGTTTTGAAGAAGGTACCGGTTTGGGGTCTATCACCCGATTGAACCTACAAAGAACTGCAACCATCGAGGGACAGGCAGCGCCCGGATTCAGTGGACCGGAAGTACTCGCCAATGCTCAGGAACTTCTGAGCGATTACAGGGCCGATCTGCCGTCAGGATACTCAATGGAATATACCGGTGAAAATGAAGAGCAGGAAGAGGCCTTCGGCTTTTTGACCACAGCTCTGATGGTAGGGTTTGCATTGATATTTTTGGTGATGCTTACCAAGTTTAACAGTGTTGTGTCACCGTTTATAATTATGGTTGCAGTAGGGCTTAGTTTGATAGGTGTGTTGCTGGGGTTAATTCTTACCCGAACACCATTTGGACTGATGACATTTATTGGAATTATTTCACTGGCCGGTATTGTCTGTGTAAATAATATTGTGCTCCTCGACTATGTAAAACAGTTAACTGAGCAGGGTTTACAGAAAAAGAACGCAATTATTGAAGCGGGATTAATTCGATTCAGACCGGTAATTTTAACTGCACTGACCACTATACTTGGTCTGGTACCTCTTACTTTTGGAATAAATATCGATTTTGTGAACCTTTTTGTGAACTTTGATCCTAATTTCCAATTTGGGTCAGAAAGCACAGGTTTCTGGGGGCCCATGGGAATTGCGATTATCAGCGGGTTGACATTCGCAACATTTCTGACACTGATAGTAGTGCCGGTTCTATATTCTGCATTTGACTCCCTGGCTCAAAGATTGGGTGCCTTGAAATCCTAAAACGGATTTATTCTGAGAAATCAGATCTTTCGGCCGGATCATATTTAATAAATGAGATCTGGCTGAATATTCTTATTTTTGATCAAAACAAAGAAGAAAAAAAGTTTACCGTGATTCAAAGACCTCAAACTATATTTCTGATACTGACAGCAATTCTTAACCTCGCTGTTTTCTTTACTCCGATTTACAGTCATGCAGTTAATGACCCCGCAGCTTGGTTTGGGATAGGAATGGCACTCTCTTTAACGTTGCCAATGCTCATTGCCTTAATTTCAATTTTTCTGTACAAAAACAGATCGAATCAATTGAAATGGGTGAAAATCGCCACTTATTTACAGATTGTAGCATTGGGTTTTGCTATAGGTACTCTGTTCTCATTAGGGGGCTTTGGCAAGTTCCTCTGGAAAGAAGTCCTCAGTTCAGGAATTGTAATCTTCTCGTTAGCATCTTTATGGCAAGCCGGCCGTTTGATTAAAAAGGATGAAGAGCTTGTTCAATCTATGGACCGTATACGGTAAATTATTTGAGTAATTCACCACAGAATGATGTTCCCATCACGAAGGTAGTTTTACTGCTCTTTGCAGGCCTTCTTACATTTGGGTTTGCTCCTATCATGGTTCGTTTTGCTACGGATGTTGAGCCTCTGGCGCTTGCAGCAATGCGCACAGGTTTTTCCGCACTGTTATTACTTCCATTCTGGCTGCCAAAACGGATGTCTTTGCAAAAACTGAAGGGTTTGGGAGTAAAGAATTATCTTTTAGTTGCAGCGGGAATTAGTCTGGGGCTCCATTTCACTCTTTGGATCGCTTCGCTCCACTATACTTCTGTTGCGTCAGCCTCAGTGTTGGTAACCATCCATCCTGTAATGTTGATCGTTGCTGAAAGTGTATTTTTTAAATCAAAATTCAGGCCGATAGTTTGGCTTGGGGTAGTGATCGCCTTTTCCGGATCTGTTTTGCTCGGTTTGGCAGACGATACACAAATGAACCAGTTTCCACAGGCAGTTCTTGGTAATACGCTGGCCTTTTCATCTGCTGTAATTTTTGTGGTGTATTTTATGCTGGGTCGTAAGATCAGACAGCACACTGAGTGGATCGACTATGTGTTTTACGTTTATACTTATGCCGCCATCACCTGTGTTATTTTAACAGTGCTTTGGGTGGGTGGAATACCGGCAATAACAACCATCTCTATTTTGGTAGGTTTAGGTTTGGCGATTGGCCCAACAATTTTGGGTCATGGAGCTATGAATTACGCTGTAAAGTACATCTCCCCAACACTGTTATCTACATTGGTTTTGTCTGAAGCAGTGGTTGCAGCAATTGCGGCCTTTTTTATTTTTGGTGAGGTTCCGTCAGGCTTTTCTATCGTTGCGATGCTGATTATTGTTTTTGGGGTGACTCTTACCTGGATGAAAAGAATGAGTCGTCCAACGTAAAGAATGCATAAACAACTGATAAATATTGGTATGTCAACCTTACACTTTTTAAATAATCCTAACGATAAGCCGTTCTTTTGTTCCTCTTAAAAAAATCAGGTAATTTGCCCTTGTAATAAAAGAATGAACTGTGATTAGAGTATATCTAAAAGCATATATAGTCAATTATATCAAGGGTTTACGGTATTTGAAATTGATGATAACAAACGATTTTAGTTTAAGTTTCGTTATTCAGACGAATTTCGGTGGCAAAGTTAATATTTAAGAGATAATAATAACTTGCTATTTCTCAACAGGAACGAACCTGTACTTAATGAAGGCAATCTTACATGAAAATTTAGTGAAAGGCAGAGTATATCTCCTGCTTTCTTTATTTCTGACCTCTTTTCTATTTGCTGTTTCTTGCAGTGTAGAAGAGAATGTTGAAAATGAGGAGGTAGAAGATGAAGCATCACTGCCTGTTTCTGTCCTCGAACCCGTTCAACGCGATTTAGCAGAGATAAAAGAGAGCGGTGTATTGCGAATGATTACCTACTACAGTTCCAATACATATTTCTTAAATCAGGGAATTGAAGTTGGATTTGAGTATGAACTGGTAAAAGAGTTCGCAAGAGAGAATGACCTGGCGCTTGAAGTGGTGATAGTAGGTGCTGACGAGAATCCATTCGACCTGTTAAACAGTGGGCAAGGAGATTTGATTGCGGCAAACTACACCATTACGCCGGAACGACGCGATATTGTACGTTTTACACGTCCTTATAACTTGGTGGACCAGATGTTGGTATTTTCATCACAGGCGCCTGAGCAACCCCAAACATTGGAAGAACTTTCAGGATCAGGAATTTCTGTGTCCGTAAGACGGAACAGTTCTTATTTTTCCAGACTCCAGGATTTGATAGACGAAGGGTATGAAATTGATATAAATATTATGCCCGATGCCATTGATACGGAAGCTGCTTTAATGCAGGTTGGCGAAGGTGAGTTGATGGCCACTGTAGCCGACGATAATATGTTTGATGCAGCCAATCGTTATATGGATGGACTCTTCCCGGGGCCAAAAATTGCTGAACGAGACACAATTGCGTGGGCGATCCGTCAAAATGCTCCCGACTTGGAATCAACAATGAATCGATTTCTGTACAAACATTTTAGATTTACTGATGACCGCGAAAATCCAAGAAGATCTACCTTTTTGAATATACTCAGAAAAAGATATTTCGAAGAGAGTAGACAAATTGCGGAGTTTTACAATCCGGAATGGCAGTACCAAACCATAGGAATAATTTCGCCTTATGACGATATCGTAAAATCAGTTGCGGATTCCCTGAATTTGGATTGGTTGATGCTGACAGCTATGATTGCTCAGGAATCAAGTTTTAATCCGAACAGCAAAAGCTGGGCCGGAGCAGTAGGTTTGATGCAGGTTATTCCAAGATTTGTAGAAACGGAATACGAGCAGCTCTATGATCCGGTTACAAATATTAAAGAGGGTGCACGAATTATTAAAGAGCATTTGAGTCATTACTCCTATATGGACAGTACCAATCAATGGCAGATGGCTTTAGCTACGTATAATGTTGGTCAGGGGCACATGGCCGATGCACGTCGTTTGGTGATTGACCAGAATAAAAATCCCAATGAGTGGGAAAATGTGTCAGGTGCTCTGCTGATGTTGATGCAGCGCAGGTACTATCAAGAGGCTCGTTATGGGTTTGCCAGGGGTATTGAACCGGTGCAGTATGTGAAGGAGATAATGAACCGATACAGAACGTATGAGGCCATTATTGCTCTGGCAGAAAATCAACAAAGAGGCAGCATATCCAATGCGATGATCAGTACGGGATTGTCTAATTAATTTTTAGTATCAATAGGGTCAGATCATCACCCAGCTTGTTTTTAGCGAATTCACGAACATCAGATAAAATTTTGTTCATTAAATCCTGAGATGAAAGATGTCTGTTGTTTAGGATTAACTCGTAAAGCCGCTCTTCTCCAAACTCTTCCTGATGTTGATTCATGGCTTCGTTTACACCATCTGTATAGCATACAATCATATCTCCACTGTATAATTGGATGTCGGTTTGATCATACGGAGAGATGGTTTCCATTGCTCCCAATAAAAGCCCACCCTCTGTGAGCTCTTCTATCTGATCAGATTTATCTCGAAGAAGAATGGGTGGATTGTGTCCGGCATTTACATATCTGAATACGTTGGAATCTTTAAAATACTTGGCCCAGAAAAATGTAATGAATTTATCACTCGG
The DNA here is from genome assembly GCF_002834295.1 of Rhodohalobacter barkolensis. Lineage (NCBI taxonomy): Bacteria > Pseudomonadati > Balneolota > Balneolia > Balneolales > Balneolaceae > Rhodohalobacter > Rhodohalobacter barkolensis. The sequence continues at coordinate 129,850 of NZ_PISP01000002.1, forward strand.
CGTATTTTTAAAGATAAGATCGTTAATTCGTTCTGTTGCTTCATTCAACCCGATATCGACAGGTAACAGAACGTGTAACATGGATTGAAGGTTTGCCATTAACATGGCCGCAGGAACCCCTTTCCCGGTTACATCTCCAATCGCAAAGATTGTGCTTCCATCAGGTGTTTCGGCAATGTCAAAATAGTCTCCTCCTACCTCCCGGGATGAAATGGTTTGTGCTGCAAGATCAACCCCTTTAATTGTTGGAATCGGGTCGGGGAGTAAGCCTCGCTGGATAGATTTTGCAATAGACAGTTCCTCTTCCATTCTCTCTTTGTCGATACGCTCTTCGAGTAAGAATGTTTTTTGAATGGAAACCACTGCCAGGTTTGAAAGAGACTTTAGAAAATTGAAATCTGTTTCTGTATAAGTCTCTTTGTTGAGTCGTTCACCGACTCCAATTACAGCAACTTTTTCACCTTGAATGGAAATCCCGATGATGTTTGTGATCTGGTTGGTCTCGAGAGATTCAACTTTATCGTAGCAGTGATCATCAACAGCCTTCACCTCGGTGGGGCATAGTTCGAATAGTGTATCAATTTCCTGCTGATCAAAACTCTTCTTAATACCGCTCGATGCAAGCAGGGTGTTTTTATCCGGGGTTTTATAAACCAGGAAAAAAGTTCTGATGAATAACTGACCCAGGAGGGCAAATTTAAAAATGCTGGAAATTTTCTCTCGGTCAGTCAGTAAATTAAACTCTTTTGATAGATCAAAGAGCGTGTTTAATTCATGAATTCGTCGGTCCAGCTTACGGTTCGTATTCTTAAGTTCATCAAAGAGGAGTGAGTTGGATAGAGCAACTGACGAGATAATACAGAGGCTTTCAGCAAATTCAAGCTCATGAGGTGCAAATGGTTTTTGTGTGGCTTTGGGGCCAATAAAAAGAAACCCGATGTGCTGATTGCTGGTTCGAAGAGGGAAAAAAATACTGTTTTCCATATTTTCAGCTAGTTTTGGCAGCTGATCTGAAAAGTCATTATATGTAATATGAGAACAGTTTTTTTGAGACTCTTTAAGGCTAATTTTAACCTGGTCACCTTCGGAAATATTCTTTAGCCCTTTCGCTTTTTCAATTTTGTAAATTTTTTTGATTGGATCATAAAAAAGAACAGCGGCTTTGGCGGACAACAGCTTGCCCATTATGATAAGCAGCAGATTATTGAGTACGAAATCACTGCTGCGCGACTCAATGAGCATTCTGCTGGTTTCGAGCACCGTCTTCATTTCAAACCGGTTTTGGAGCTCTTTATTGGATTGAGACATGAGTGCGGTTTTTACGTTCTTTTTTTGCAAAGTCGGATTTCATTCTTGTCAGGCTGAGCGTGATAGGATACGCTGTCCATTAACTGGTGTATCAGGTAAACACCCATACCCCCGCGTTTTCTCTCTTTCATTTTTTTGCGAATATCGGGCAAATCATAACTTTCCGGTTTGAAGCTATTTCCGCTATCAAACAGACTGATGCAAAGTTTATCGGGATCGAAAGAAAGATTAATTTCTACATTCTCGTTATTACTATTTTTATAGGCGTGTTTAATAATATTTGTATAGGCTTCATCTACGGCAAGCTGTAAATCAGACACCTCTTTCCTTGAGAATCCCTGCTTTTTTGCATGTAATGCAATAAAGTCGCGCACCTCGGAAAGGTTTTCTGTAGATGCATTTACTGTAATTCGATATGTGGCCGTTTTATTCAACAGCGATTAATTTTCGTTTGAAAATCGTTCAACAGCGTCTTGTTCGTCCTCGAGAATATCATAGAGAGTAGGAAAGCCGAGCAGGTCAAAAACATTGTAGACCCGTTCGTTCATGTTAGTCAGTTTGATGTCTCCGCCGCTGGATCTCACATCCTCAATATAGGCCATAAATACTCCAAGCCCGGCACTTGCGATGTAGTCGAGTTCACTGCAATTGACAATGATATTCGATTTGTTACTGTTTATGAGGAGTTTTAGAGATTCCTCCAGTTGAGAAGCGGTGTGTGCATCCAACTCTCCATGAAGATCCAACACGTCTAATCCCGAAGATTCCCGGTGGTTAATTTTAAAATTCTTCATCTCAATGTTGATTTCATGTTAATGGGTTCCTCAAAGATAGAAGTTAGGTGGGGTTGTACAAACAATGAATACGAAAAAATAAAAGATAGGTTACAAAAAATAAGGCATCACACGTATCCGGTGTGATGCCCTGACTATTCATCAAGAGAGACGCTACTTGAGCGCATAAGAATATTAGCAAAAATGAACGAAAAAGCACAACTATAATTGATTTTGCCTATAAATAATCGTGTAAAGTAGTGAAAAACCAATTTTTACAGTTTGTTAGAGTGATGATATGTGCATAAGTTTTGAGTATTATTTGTCTGCTCGAAACATAGACTTCAATTTCTTGTTAATTATTGAGAGTGGAATAATTAAATGCTATATCAACAACAAACCCCATAAACCTATCGATTATGAAAAAGCTATTATTTGCAATTTTAAGTATCGGTTTTCTATTTGCATTTACTGAACAGGTAAGTGCACAGTGGTCAATCGGTGCCAGTTACGAAACAAGAAATGAGGATCCAACAAATGGATTTGGCTTACGAGTTGAAAGAAGTATCCTTTCAATGGTACCGGTTGTAGACTTCAATATGAGAGCTCACTTCAGCTTTTTTAATGATGACGCTGTAGTAACGAGAGACGATCAGAATTTTAGCGGTGATGTTGAAGCCTACGATTTCGGTTTGGCACTCACTGCCGGAGCCAAATTGGCCCTAATCAAGCCGTATATTGGTCTTGGTGTCGGTTCTGAAAACTACAGTTTTGAAGGTCAGACTAATTTTGACGAAACAAATCTGTTTTGGAATGGATTTGGCGGAATTGAGTTAGCGTTATTGCCAATGATCAGTCCGTTTGTGGAGTACAGAATTTCCAACATTTCCGGTTCAGATCAAATAAACTTTGATAATGTAAGCCGGCTGGCTCTTGGTGTTTCGCTTCGATTCTGAACAATCGGTAAAATGATCTAAAACGAGATATAAAAAAGGCTCCCTGATTTGGGAGCCTTTTTAAATCTGAATAACTAATTAAGTCTGGAAATCCAGGATTGCGCATCGTACTCATCAGCCAGCTTATCCTGTAGATTTTTTGCCATATCCTCGGTCTCAACCCTACCAATTCGTACCCGGTACCAAACATCACCGGTTTCTTCATCTCCATACTGTACAACAAAAGCATTATCGAAGCCTCTGTCTTTCCACTCACTTAATTCCTGATCTGCTTTTTCCTTAGATCTCCATGATTGAACCTGAACAGCAAAATTTCCACTGTCGCTGAATTCAAATTGATTTTGCCGTTCTGCCTCTGCAATGCTGTCCTGACGCACCTGTGCTATGCTATCTTGAACCATCTGCTCCATTTGAGCTTCATAGACCCGCTCAAGTGAATCTCTTTCAGCTTGTTGACGTTCCAGTTGCTGTTGCTGCAACTCCTCTTCACTTGGACCACACCCCGCAATGAGTGTGATTGCAAAAATGGCTGTACCCAAAAATGTTAATATTGTTTTCATAATGATATAGAAAGTTTGTAATCGCCTTATGTAGTTATTTGTAGAACCAACAGTATTAAAAACTTAATTCTTTATGTGGTCTTTAACAACAAGACGAAAATTTTCTGATGAAATACTCTTTAATGGCTCAGGAAAAATGCTTAATTTAAATAGACTGAATTTAAATAAGGTTATAAAAAGCCTTTTTTGATCTCTTGGAGAGGTTCGATTATGCTATTAGAAGTAAAAAATATTGAAAAATCATTCGAAAAGGGGAATCCTGTCGTAAATGATGTTTCATTTTCTGTTGGCGAAAATGAAATTTTTGCTCTGCTTGGTCCCAGTGGTTGTGGTAAAACAACTACATTGAGAATGATTTCAGGATTTGAGAGATCAGACAAAGGCTCTATTGCACTTGAAGGGAAAGAGATTTCATCAAATAGTGTCCACGTATCTCCCCAAAAGAGAGGGATTGGTTTTGTATTTCAGGACTATGCCCTTTTTCCACACATGTCTGCTCTTGATAATGTAGCATTTGGTTTAACCAGCCTGCCGAAGTTTAAACGAAAAGTATTTGCCGAAGAGGTTTTGTGTCGCACGGGAATGGGTGACTATAAACACCGGAGCCCGGCAGAACTGTCTGGCGGGCAGCAGCAACGAGTGGCGCTAGCCAGAGCAATTGCCCCGGAACCGAAGCTCGTTCTTTTGGATGAACCATTTTCAAACCTGGATGCAATGTTGCGTGAATCTACCCGGAAAGAGGTCAGGTCAATCATCAAAAAAGCCGGAATGAGCGCAATTCTGGTGACTCACGATCAGGAAGAGGCTCTTTCTTTTGCTGATCGGATTGCCGTAATGAATGACGGTAAAATTGAACAGATCGGAACTCCTGAAGAGGTCTATTATAAGCCGAAAACAAAATTTGTAGCACAATTTTTAGGTCGGACAAATTTATTTGAGGGAGACGTAGACGATACAGATTGCATTGATACAAATTTAGGGTGTTTACAGTTGAATTGCCGGGCAAAAGGACGTGTAACTTGTTCAATTCGTCCGGAGCATCTTACCATAGAGCGTCCAAATGGGAGTAATACTTCTCTAAACAGGTGTAAAAGAGGCATAGTAATATCAAGAGAGTTTAAAGGTCATGACATTACCTATCATGTGGAGTGTGGTGGGGAACGATATATTGTACACACCGACAATAGGGTGGTTTTTGAGACCAACGAAGAGGTGATGGTAAAACCATTGGAGCCTGCTGTTGTTCTTACAGGTGCTTAATTACTCTTCTTATTTATTTCGGCTACCATCTCTGCACTCGTTCCGGTAACTATTCTAAGATAAATCTTCTCGGGTAATAAATATTTGATTACGACTGCCAAATAAGCTTTAAGTTGTAGGATATGTCAGTAATTGATAGATATATTGTTTAGAATATCTGTTTTTAAACATTAACTAACCCTGATCTAAAATGAGACTATTGAAGGATTTTAAATCATTTGCCATGCGTGGCAATGTACTGGATCTTGCAGTTGCAGTTGTTATCGGTGCGGCATTCGGGAGGATTGTAACCTCTTTCGTAAATGATGTATTAATGCCACCCATCGGATTGCTTCTGGGCGGTATAGACTTTACGGAGTTTGTATTAACGCTAAAAAGGGCAACGGGCGATGCGGCTGCAGTTACTATCAACTACGGGTCGTTTATTCAAAATATCGTTGATTTCACAATCATTGCATTTGCTATCTTTATGGTGATCCAAGCCTTTGAGAGAATGAAAAGGAAAGAAGAGGTTAAACCTACTCCACCGCCTGCACCTTCAGCAGAAGAGAAGTTACTGACTGAAATACGGGATTTGCTAAAAGAGAAGTAGAAAGCAAAATTAATAATCGTGGGCGGCACGGAATGTCAGAAATTCGTTGATATTATTCATATCCAAAACGCCTACGATTTCTCCATTATCCATGACCGGGAAAAAGTTCTTATTACCGCGTTTGAACTCACGGTAGGCTGATGGAAGCGGATCGCCGGCATTCAGCGTAATGATGTTCTGTTCCATAACTTCAGAAACCACAGTCTGTTTTCCCTTCTCTCGAACGGCTTGTGCAAGATCAGACATAAAAAGAATGCCTACCACATTATCATTTTCCTGAACGATAAAATCCTGCTCTGTACTGGAAAGAATTCGATCAATGGCAACTTGAAGTGTATCGTCAGGTTTTAGTATAGTAAAATCAGTAATCATGGCATCTTCTATGTCATTTCCCTCCAGCAGGCTTATCTGCTGAATCATGATATTTTCTGAGTGAGCTCCGAAGTAGATGAAAACAGCTATAACGGCAAGGATAATGTTTGAAAACAGCCCAAAAAGAAAAAAGAGCAGTGCTAAAAATTTACCCAGTGCGGTTGCAGCCTTTGTAGCCTGAACCCGGCTCATTCGGGTTGCAAGAATTGCTCTGAAAACACGTCCACCATCCATGGGAAATGCAGGTATCATATTAAATGCAACGAGCGCCACATTGATGGCAAACAGGTAGAAAAGAAAATTTTGTGCATTGATACTGACTAACTGCTCTTCCAGCATTTCCGGATCATCAACTAAAAATTGATCAAGTGGAACCACCATCCAAAGTAAAAGAGCAATGACAACATTCACCAAAGGTCCGGCAATGGCAATAATAAATTCTTCTTTAGGATTTTCGGGCATATCCTTCAAATTGGCAACGCCACCGATGGGGAACAGGGTGATGTTTCGGGTTCCAACACCGTATCGTCTAGCAGCCAGTGCGTGACCAAATTCGTGGAGTACAACACAAATGAAAAGTGCGGTGATAAAGGCAAAATTCCAGAAGAGATCTGCGTATGATCCATCATTGGAAAGAACCATAAACCCGATAAAAAGGAAGAGAAGCCAGAATGTCCAGTGAATCTGAACCTTAATTCCTGCAAATCTACCAAGTTGTAATGAAGCGCTCATTTAAATGTGGTTTATATATAAAAAAAGCTGTCCTCCCAATATGGAAAGACAGCTTGAATTTAAAAAGAGTCAGGAGAATTTTTTGATTGCTCTATCCACCGAGTTTTTCAACTCGCTACTCGATTTTTCAATACCTTGTTTTAAATCTTCCCAAGCTTCTTCACCGGCTTCTTCCAATTTTTTGAGTTTCCCCTTCAGCTCTTCACGTTTTTCTCGAATGGTTTCTATCTCATCTTTATAGTCTGTTTCAGCGTCCACCTGCTTTTGCTTAGCTTTGGCCTTCAGTTTATCAACCTCGGCTTTCCATTCATCCAATTTTGCTTCAAATTTTTTCCTATACGCTTCTTTCTTTTCCATGGCTTCCTCTTATTTGATTTTTCACTACACTCTATGTAATTGGATAACAATCTATTGAGGAAATTACGTTCCCCCCCACTCTATTAGGGTGAACATAAAAAAAGAATATCTGCCGATGACAGATATCCTTTAAACCAGAACTTTAAAAAGGTGTAAAGAATTACACTTTTTTGAACATGGCAATCGCGTTGTGACCGCCAAAGCCGAAATTATTGCTCATGGATACATCCACTTTTGTCTCCCGTGCATCCCCTAAAACAATATCGATGTTTTTCGGAATTTCGGGGTCAATTGTCTTGGTGTTGATGGTTGGAGGAATAACATCATTCTTAACAGCTAGAACTGAAAGTACAGCCTCTGCGGCACCTGCAGCGCCAAGAAGGTGACCGGTCATCGATTTTGTGGCACTGATTACCGGTCGGGAACTGCTATTTTCATACAGTTTGGAAACGGCTTTGGTTTCACTGATATCACCAACCGGAGTTGACGTGGTGTGAGTATTGATATAGTCCACATCTTCGGGATTCACTCCGGCTTCTTCCATGGCAAGCCTCATCCCACGCAGTGCACCGAGTCCTTCAGGGTGCGTTGCCGTAAGGTGATAGGCATCTGCCGTCATTGCCGCACCACATACTTCAGCATAGATATTTGCTCCCCGCGCTTTGGCATGTTCATACTCTTCTAATATTAATGCGCATGCACCTTCACCCATTACAAATCCATCGCGTTCGGGATCGAATGGACGGGATGCGGTTTCGGGAGAGTCGTTTCGAGTACTCATCGCTTTCATGGCTGTAAATCCGCCAATGGTCGCCTCGGTAATTGGGGCCTCTGATCCGCCGGCAACAAATGCTTTGGCCTTGCCCAACTTAATGTAGTTGAAAGCATCCATAATGGCTGTGTTTGAGCTTGCGCAAGCCGATATCGTGGTGTAGTTAGGCCCCATTAAACCAAACTTCATGGAGATCAATCCGGAAGCCATGTTTGGAATCAGGCGAGGTACAAAGAACGGACTGAAACGCGGATTAAAATCATTTTTGACATAGTTTTTCATCTCGTCTTCAAACGTTCCCATGCCTCCCTGGCCGGTACCCCAGATGACACCCATGTCAAATGGTGACTCTTTATCGAGGTCTAGTCCGGAATCTTCTATTGCTTCAGCTGAAGCGTATAGCCCGTATTGTGTAAACAGATCGGAGCGTTTAATCTCGTTTCTGTCGAGGCGGCTTTTCGGGTCGAAACCCTTTACTTCGCAAGCGAAGTGAGTTGGAAATTTTTCCGGGTTAAATTTGGTGATGGGTGCAGCCCCACTTTTGCCATTTACAGCATTTTCCCAGTAATCGGCAACGGTATTTCCCAATGGGGTGAGGGCTCCAAGGCCCGTAATCACAACTCGTGTATCGTTCATTGTGTTGTTTTTGATTTACGTTATTATAATTTCTTTGCTTGAAGAGCAAATACCCTTCAAAGTTTCGGTCTTTATTTACTGCAGATCGTTGATTTTATCTTCCAGTTCGCCAAGCAATTCACCATATCGGTTCCAATCTCCATTTTCAAGAGCTTCTTTTAAATCATTCCATATGGAACGTATTTCATCAAGTGCCTGCCTGTTAATAGCAGTCTCTTCAGTGAGAGCGGTTTCCGGCAGATTATCTTGATTTACTAATGGTGATGTTGCAATAATTGGTGCGGCTTCGTCTCCGAAGAGGTCAAAAAGTGCTTCGTCGAGAGTTGGCTGCATGGAAATTGCATCTCCTATAGCAACAATAACTCGTTGTAATTGCGGAATATCAACTCCTTCGGCAATCAGAAACACGGGCTCTACGTAAAGGAATGAGTTTTCAATGGGTATTACCATCAGGTTTCCACGAATTACGCTTGAGCCTCTTTGATCCCAAAGTGCAATTTGGCGGGAAATTTCGGGGTCCTGATCAATTCGAGCCTCAATCTGAGCAGGCCCATAGATCAATCGCTCTTTTGGCAGTTTATAAACAATCAGATCTCCATAATTTCCGGGATCAGATTTTGCCGTCATCCACGAAATCATATTATCTCTGTTTTCAGGCGTTAGCGGACTGATAAGCATAAACTCCAGTTCATTTTCACCCGGGAGTCTGGCCAGTACATAATAGGGATCCATCAGCATTTGACGGCCACCATATTTTTCGTTTGGCCGAGTCCACAAATCTTCCTGGTTGTAAAAAACCTGAGGTGTGGTCATGTGGTATCTCGAAAATGTTTCGATCTGAATTTCGAAAAGATCCTGAGGATATCTGAATTGATTTTCTATCCCTTCCGGCAGTTCATCCAGCGATTTGAAAACACCGGGGAAGATGGAGTCATAAACTTCCAGAACCGGATCATTTTCGTCCACAATATAGTAATCGACAGTTCCCTCATAAGCATCCACTACAATCTTAACTGAGTTCCTGATGTAGTTGAAACTGTTGCGATATCGCTGAGAATATGGAAAATGTGAGGATGTTGTGTAGGCATCCTGAACCCAGTAGAGCCTGCCATCATTCAGTACCAGATAGGGATCCCTGTCCAATTCTAAAAAGGGTGTAATTTTACGAATTCTTTCCTGAACGCTTCTCCAAATTTGAAGCCGGCTATCTTCGGTGATATAATCGGTGAGCAGAATATTTATATCCCCCAGTTCCCAGGCAAACAATAGTTTTCTGAAAAAATCACTGATTTGAATTCCTCCATTTCCACTGTAATGAGTGTACACATTAGCATCACCATCCGGGTAATGGAGCTCTTCAATACCGGAGTTTACTACATAGTAACCCGAACTGTTTTCACCATAATAGATAGCCGGATTGTCCACTTTCAAATCGTCGCTATCCCAAGATGGAGGAAGATTTCGAATACTTAATCTGGGTTCACCTTGACTGTTTGTTTCAGTAACCGGACTCATAACCAGTCCATAACCGTGGGTGTATTGAAGATGGCGATTCACCCAAGTATCGGATTGACTGGGAAGCGTTCTGGCAATTTCGCGGGCAGAAAGCATCATCTGGGTTACATCACCATCTACCGTGTATCGATCGTTATCGACTGAATAGAACTCGTAATATGAACGGATCTCCTGCAGCTGTTTGTAGGTATTTATCAGCAGACGAGAATCCCAGAGACGAATATTGTCAATGGCGTCGCGATTATTTGTAATGTCGGAAACCGTAAGTGTGTCATTTGCCTGATACTCCACTTCCTGAACATTGTGGAGATTATAGGCCAGGCGGGTCATTTCTATATTACGCTCCAAATAGGGCGATTCTAACTCCAGTTCATTGGGTTCAACATTGAACTTCTGAACCATTCCGGGGAGAGCCGCACGCCCGAGAATCAAAACAACCACAGTGAGGACTGCAAGACCGGGTATGGCTTTGCTTGTATTGACCCAGCGACTGACCAGAATTAAAAGAGCTAGGGCAATTGTCAGTACAAACATGATCCAAATGGCAGGCAGCTGGTACATTACATCCGTGTAGCCCGCGCCAAATACAATTCCATCTGCTTTGTATACGAGATTGTAACGATCCAGGTAGAGTCCCCATGCTACAAGTCCAAGCCAGGCAACCACGTTAATCTTAATATGGTTGAGAACTTTCTTGCCGGCATTAAAATCTGTGAATGATCGCACCATCAACAAGCCTGTAAAAATATAGGCCATGGTAATGATGATGAGTGTAATGAAGACTATAGAAGTAAAGGATGATTGAGCCAGATCCCAGAACGGAAGTTCAAACATGAAAAAACTGATGTCCCGTCCAAACATAGGATCAACTTCTCCAAAAGGGACGCTGCTTATAAATCGAAGAGATTCATCCCAGCGGATATAAAAACTGAGTGCAAAAATAACAGCCATTATCAATCCGCCAAGCGTAAAAAACTGTTTTATCCGTTTACTGGCAAAATCGGTGTTAAGGTCAATATTTGAGCCTTGAAGTGGTGATCCACTTAAATTTGCATTTTTTAGTTGCTCAGCTAAAAATCGAAAGTTTGGAATAAAGAAGAGTGAGGCAATGATAAATGCCAATAGGGTTAATACAACCTGAGTACCCCTCAGTGTCCAGAAGATTTGGGAATAACCCACTTCACTCAACCAAAGCCATTCGAAAATGTAACTGGATGAGAGTGTAAGGATGAATAGTGGTATCGCAATGAAAGCGATTATGCGAAGTACGCGTAAATTCATATAAGAGTATTAAGGTCGGCCGTTGATAATTTCAGAGTAAAAATACGAATTTACGGCTTCAAGCTCGAATTCTATTCAAACTAAAGAGAGCTCAGTATATTAGTGCCTTTTACGAATCTGAATTTACACCCAAAGAATTAGGGTTTAAATTTTGCAGCATCCAGAATTGACCAAAGATGGATTACCCATCCAAGCAGTATAACCCAAAGAACAGCTGCCGAAACAAACATTACGACAGATATTATGAGTCGTCCCTGTAGAAGTTGCCCGAGCCCCGGGATGATTAAACTTGCGAGTGCAGCAATCACATTGCCGCCTGATCCTTGTCCTGCCATATCTTTTTGTATTTTATGTTCGGTTTTTAATCCATTACGAGAATAGCAGAAAATTGTTAGCAGAAAAAATTTAACCCCGAGATTGCTTAGGAATATGAAGAAAAAAGAGTGTCCCGGCTGTGCAATGGAGGTAGATTCAAAGGCTGAAGTTTGCCCCATTTGCGGATATGAATTTCCCAAACAGCCGGTATCGCTAAAAATTGCAGTTTGGTTATTTATTATTCTAACCTTGATGTGGGTCTTTTTTTAGAGGTTTGAATTCTGCTTAAGATATTTACGGTGAATTATTTGTCAGTTGCAGAATGATCAAATATTTGAAACTCTTGAGGCGCATTTTGCTGTACTTCTTTCGATTTGAGCATCGCACTATATTCATGACGAAGGGCGGTTTTAGATCTCAGGTCAGCAAATCCTTTGCTTTTCTTTTCCGAGGGTAACCCAATGAGTTTCCGAAGTTCTGTATCGTAGAAATTAATTTGATTGTTTTGCCAGAGGAGTTCAGCAATTGAATAGCCGGAGCTGTATTTAAATTGTGATGCTTTAAACTGTTTTGGCCGAGCGTTTGGATTCACGTTTAAGTCGAAAAAATTAAGCAGTTTCGACAGAACAATTTCAGTGGCTTTAAATTTAGCTTCTTCCGAGTAACCGGCAATATGCGGAGTGGCAATCAGAGCATGTTTTGCAATTTGATTGTTAAAGTCGGGTTCCCCTTCCCAGACATCCAGTATGTAGTTCCGAATCGCTTGCGATTGCCAAAGTTCAAACATCGATTTTTCATTCACCACACCACCCCTGCTGGTGTTGATGATCAAATCAAACCCGTTTTGCAGCCATTTTTTGTCAGCCAGATGTACGGTGGGATGCTTGCCGGATGGATTGAGCGGAGTATGAAAAGTAAGAATGTCGGCTTTCAGTAGTTCAGCTTCAGCAGCTGATATAAAACCGGTTTCACTTTCCGCTTTTGGAGGGTCGTACGCTACATAATCAATATTCAGTTTTTTAAGAAGTCGAATCACAGAACCTCCGGTATTGCCGCACCCAACAACGCCTACCTTTTTTGAGTAAAGGTCCGTATCCGTTTTCCATGCCCAATAGAACAGACCGGTGATCACAAATTCGGCCACAGCATTTGCATTGCATCCTTCCGACTGTGAAAATGCAACTCCTTCTCTTTTCAGGAATCCGTGATCAATATGGTCAGTTCCGGCAGTTCCGGTTCCTATAAATTTAAGTTTGCCTACATCCGGTAGAGATTCGGCGTTAATCGGGGTTACCGTACGAACCAAAAGTGCATTAAAAGAGGAAGTGTGATCAGGAAGGCCTTTTGCAGGATCAAAACGAGTAAGCCGAACTTCTTCCGGGAGAAGCTCATCTAAATATTGAAGGTATTGATCAGCCAGTAAGTTGACAGTCATAAATGCATGTTTGATTCCGTGATGAACGATCAAATTATGTATATTGAGTAAGTTTACAAATCACTGTCTTTTAAACAGATTGAAAAGAAATTAGTTGAATGTCTGACCAAAGTTATAACGTTGTTACTCTGATTCGAAAAAAAAGAGATGGAGAAGTACTGTCTGAAGAGGAGATCTCTTATCTGATACGCGCCTATACCGATGATAAAGTGCCCGACTATCAAATGAGTGCATTTTTAATGGCTTCATTTTTGAATGGCCTGAATACTGAAGAAGCGGCTTACCTTACAAAATCAATGCTTCACAGCGGTATTGTGGTCGATTTGAGTGAAACCTCCGGACTCAAAGTGGACAAACACTCGACCGGGGGAGTTGGCGATAAACTTTCGTTGATTCTGGCCCCGATTGTTGCCTCCTGTGGAGTGCCGGTGCCGATGATATCCGGGCGGGGTTTAGGGCATACCGGAGGCACGCTGGATAAACTGGAATCCATACCCGGCTTTACGGTTGATGTGAATTTGGATCGTTATAAGGAAATTCTTCAGAAACAGAATCTGGTTTTGGTGGGTCAGACCGAAGAAATTGCGCCGGCCGATAAACGCCTATATGCCCTGCGTGATGTGACGGCAACTGTTGAATCTATTCCACTGATTGCCGGCAGCATTATGAGTAAAAAACTGGCTGAGGGTATTGACGCTCTTGTTCTGGATGTTAAATTTGGATCAGGTGCATTTATGAAGCGTCATGAAGATGCCGCAGAACTGGCCAAGACACTGGTTGGAATTGGTGAGGAGTTTGGAAAACAAACCATCGCCTACCTTACAAATATGGAACAGCCTCTCGGAAATGCGGTTGGAAACTGGCTGGAAGTAAAAGAGTCAATCGATTGCCTAAATGGCGGCGGTCCGGATGATGTAATGGAGATTACGCATTTGCTTGCAGGAACCATGATCTATCTTGGAGAGAAAGCTTCTTCAGTAGAGGAAGGAATTGAGATGAGCTACCAAGCTGTAGACAGCGGGGCCGCTCTTCAAAAATGGATCGATATAGTTGAGGAGCAGGGAGGAGATTCAAGTTTTGTAAAAGATCCGGAATCGTATCCAAAAGCTGAGTCAGTCACACCGGTGAAATCTGATCGCTCGGGATACGTTACAGAGATGGACGCTTTTGCACTGGGCATGGTTTCGGTTGAACTTGGAGCCGGAAGAAGGGCAAAAGAAGATGAGGTAGACCCTCAGGCCGGATTTGTTTTACACAAAAAAATCGGTGATAATGTTGAAAAGGGTGAAACAATTGCCACTCTTCACACGAACAAGGAAGAAATGTTAGATGCTGCTAAAAAAGGAATAGTTGAGGCGATAACAATTAGAGACATTGAGCCTAAACCTCTTCGCAGAATCACACATCGGGTTGATAAAGATGGAATTCATGATTTTGATGGATAAAACGTTGCTCAACCCGGAAAAAAGAGTACATTTATAACTACGAATGATACGGGCATTAAATTAATCTAAATACCATGTTTCAAAGATTTATACGCGCAATTAAGTCAATGTTTGGCGGTTTTGTAAGCTCAATGGAAGATCCAAAACTCATTCTTGAGCAAAATATCCGGGAACTGAATGATCAGATTCCCCAAATGAATGAAAATATTGCCACGGTGAAAGCCAATGCTGTCATGCTTAAAAAAGAGGTGGATCGTTATGAAAAGCAGATCAGTGAGGTAACGGCGAAAATTAAATCAGCCATCAATGCAGATCGGGATGATTTAGCAGAAGGTTATGCTCTTCAGCTCGAAAAAGCTCGCGAAAATCTTGAGCACTCCAAAGAGCAGCTGAAATTTGCGGATCAGGCATACGAAAAAGCGCTAAAGGTAAAGAAAGCTTTTATGCGTGAGAAAGACCGCAAAATAAAAGAGGCGCGTGAAGCACTTAGAGCAAGTGAGCGAGCCGAGTGGCAGTCGCGAGTGGCAGACGCATTGGAGTCGTTCGAAACCGGCGGGCTGGATCAAACTCATAACGAAATGCTGAGTCGCCTGAATGAAAACACGGCCCGGAACGAGGCAAGGATGGAAATTGCCCTGGAAAGCGTGGATACCGAAACGATGGAAATTGAAGCCAATGCCGAAAAATTACGCGCCCAGGAGTTAGTCAGCCAGTTTAAACAAGAAATGGGCAAGGCTCCCAAGGTTGATCAGGAAGAGAAGAAAATTGATGTTGAGGAAAGCAGTAAAGAATCTTCAGATTCCGGAAAAACAGTGGGTCGCGATCGCACGAAGTCGTAACCGATTTCTCTGAATTAAAGGTGTATAGTTATGTCATCATCAAACAGTGAACAGGAACGCGAAAGGCTCAAAGAGGAGTATAAAGAGCACTATCGTAAAATTAAGGATGCGAAAGAGAAGATTCGCCGTTCAGGTTATGTGAAAAATGTGAGTAATGCATTACATCAGATGAACGCGGATGAACTGCTCGCCTCTGTGGATGAGTTTTTGGGTAAGGTTCGAACTAAAATGGCGGGCATGGAAGCACGGTTAGACGTTGCCATGGATCACCTGATGACGGATCAACCCGACGAAGCTGAGCTTGATGAGCAGATGAAAAAAGAGAAGGCTAAGGATACACTGAAGCAGATTAAGCTGGAGATGGGATTGCTCTACAGTGAAATTGAAGAGCAGGCAAATGGATTACATGTTGATAAAACTGTAGGTAAAAAGGAAGGCACTGATCTGGATAATTCCGGTGAAAAACTGAAAGAAGATGAGTAAAGAGACCGAAGAAAAAATCAATTTTACAAAAGAGGCATTTCTCTACCCAATCAATTTGGTGTGTTTATTGGCAGGTACTATCTCTGCATTGGTTTTCAGTGGTATGGGCTTTATATCCAGCACAATTCTGTCGTTTACTTTTGGTGCGGAGTTAATTTACCTTGGCGTAGTTCCAAATTTACCCGCCTTTCGTAAAAACATTCGCCTGAAAAAGAAGAAGGAGCGTCAGGAAGTTAACGGTGACAAAAACCTTTTTCACGGTTTGGATGCCCGTTCGCAGAAAAGATTTTTAGTTTTGAAACATATCACCAATGAGGTTCGGAAAAACTTTGAATCTCTGCCCTACAGTTCACAGGGTATGCTGGATCATATCCGAAATAAAATGGAGGATCTCCTCTCAACCTATTTGACACTGTTGGAGATGAACCGGCGTTTTTTGATCTATATGAACTCTGAAGTGGAAGATGAGATTCGTAAAAAAGTAGCTGATCAGGAAACAGAAATGGACGCTACGGAGTCTGAAAAGCTTAAAAAGACTCGTGAACGGAGACTCGAAATCCTGAAAAAGAGATTGAAAAAATTTGATGTAGCCAAAGAGAAATTTCTGATTTGTGAAACACACCTTGAGACGATTGAAGATGCAATTCGCTATATTTATGAGCAATCTATTACCATGCCAAACGCAGAGGATGTTGGAATGCAGCTCGACCACCTTGTAACAGAGATGGAAGAGACGACTCAAATTATTGAGGAGTTGGATCAAGATCTCATGCCGGGATTTGAAAATATTGACCATGAACTTGAACTTGCTGAATTAAGAAAAGAGGCAGAAGCCCTTCATAAAGAGACAGAACAAAAAGTAAAAACCAAATCATGACATCATACAATTTTGACACGCTGCTGCTCGAAACGGACGAGAATGGAATCGCAGTTCTGACGGTCAATCGCCCTGATAAATTAAATGCTCTAAATAACACAGTTCTCGACGAACTGGAGAAAGCCGTAAAGAAAATAGAAAAGGATGAAGATATCCGGGCAGTGGTTGTAACCGGTGCCGGTGAGAAAGCATTTGTTGCAGGGGCAGATATCAAGGAGCTTAATACATTAAATAAGAAACAGGGAGAAAAGCAGTCGGTGCGTGGCCAAAAAGTATTTTTTGCACTTGAAAACTGTTCAAAACCCGTCATTGCAGTAGTGAATGGATATGCTCTTGGTGGCGGAGCGGAGCTGGCGATGGCGTGCCATATTCGGATTGCTGAAGAGAACGCGGTGTTTGGTCTGCCGGAAGTAGGGCTTGGCCTCATTCCCGGATACGGTGGCACCCAACGGCTTCCTCAGTTAGTAGGAAAATCCAAGGCGATGGAACTGATCCTGACCGGCGGACAGATGAAAGCTGAAGAAGCTTTGAGTACAGGATTAGCAAGTCAAGTAGTACCTCAGGGAGCAGGTGTGGAGAAAGCGAGGGAACTGGCTTCAAAAATGTTAAAAAACGGACCTGTCGCGCTTTCCAAAGCCATTGCTTCAGTTAATACAGGCTTCAGGGTAAAAGGGTTTTCTGACGAGGCTGAACTGTTTGGTGAACTTTGCGAAACAGAAGATTTTAAAGAAGGAACCACCGCTTTTCTGGAAAAAAGAAAAGCAAATTTTCAAGGCAGATAAGCTGAACATATAGAATGCCTGAATTTATCATTATTACTATTACCATTCTGTTGAGTGGATTCTTTTCGGGATCAGAAATGGCGTTTGTTTCTGCTAACCGACTAAAGCTCGAAATTGAATCGCGAAAGAATACATTAACCGGACGCTCTTTAGCCTATTTCAGTGAAAAGCCGGAGATTTTTCTTACAACAACCCTGGTGGGAAATAATATCGTCAATGTTCTTTATGCAACGCTCATGGCAATTTTCCTGGTTGAGCCGGTGAATCGAATCTACAACTCTTTATTTGAATATGAGCCTTCTGTGGGAATGGTGCTTTTTATTCAAACCATGATAGCTTCAGTTATCATCCTCTTGTTTGGTGAAATTTTATCAAAAGCGATCTTCCGAATCCAGGCAGATTTTATGGTGAAAGTGATAGCTGTGCCTTTACGGATTATGAATTTTATCCTGAGACCACTGATAATACTTTCCAATTCAAGCTCAGGTATTTTAGTGAAATGGCTGAAGGTTGGAAATGAACGAAGTGAAAAAATATTCAGGCGTCAGGATGTTGAAATGATATTCAAAGAGTTGCGAGACAGTGGAGGCAGTGAGTATATCGATCAGGATGATTCTGAAATACTGCACAATGTTCTTGAGCTCTCGAATAAAAGAGTGCGGGATACGATGGTTCCCCGGACCGAAATTGTTGCAATAGATAGAAATTCTTCAATAGAGGATCTGAAAAATCTATTTATCACCTCAGGTTACTCAAAAATACCGGTTTATCAGGATAATATTGATGATGTGATCGGGGTGGTTTTTGCTTACGATCTGTTCAATAATCCGGAAAATATCGGGGATATTCTGCGCCCCGTTAAGTTGATTCCGTCCAGTAAAAAATCGAAGGATCTATTACAGGAGTTTCGCCAAAGTAATGTTTCTGTTGCCATAGTGATTGATGAGTATGGGGGTACGGCGGGAATGGTCACCATCGAAGATTTAATAGAAGAGGTTGTTGGCGACATTCAGGATGAGTATGACAAGACTGATGAGGTGATTAAAAAGATCGCAGATAACACTTATGTGGTGTCGGGTAATGTTGAGTTGGATGAACTGGAAGAGAAGTACCCGGAAATTGAACTCCAGGATATAGAAGATGAATTTGAAACTCTGGCAGGATACATTATCAGCCATGTAGGACGAATCCCAAAGGTGAACGAAGAAATTTTAATCCAGGGTAATATTTTCATAATCAGTAAGGCTACTCAAAGCCGAATTGAAACGGTAAAGATCATTTACGGATCTACTGCGTAGTATTCGTAAAAGCTGCCGAGTCAAAAGAAACAATTCTGCAACATCACTTAACCCAATTGATATGTTAACTCAATATCCACGGTGGGCTCAGTTTTTAGCTAAAAAATATCTGAGCCGAACACTCAACCAGTTTATTCTGCATGGAAATGTTCACGATTTAGTTTCTGTGGGTGATGGAAGCAGCACAAACAATTTTTTGCGGTTAAAAACATTCCTCGCAGAAGATTTCTTTGGGGCCCGCGATATCGTCATTTTTTATGATCGCTCGTCCGGGATTTATTTTCGGGATCAGGAGACTCAAAAAGATTTTAACCGGGCACTTTCGGGTCGGGATACCATTGCCGGAACCGACTATTCAAAAAAGTTACCTAAAGATCCGGTAGGAGCTTTTTCTGTACTTGAGCAATATTTCAGAGTTCGGCTTGAGCAGAAAAAGAGCATTGCGCTGATTATTGATTATGCTGAAACGATAATTCCGGCAAATGAAGCGGGAAGCACAGGGACAGAAGATCGAAATGCCCTGGTCTATCTGTTGAAATGGGCACACGATCCGCTATTTCTGGCATCAGACTTTACCACTACACTTTTGACTGAGAATATGGCGGATCTGAACCGGTCACTGGTTCAAAATCCATACACATCCAGTGTGCGGATTACTCTTCCAAACGAGGACGAAAGGTTAAATTACCTGGTAAACCAAATTCATCCTGATGAATTTGAAAAGATATCAAAAGTACCCAAGCCCGTTGTTGCTCAGATGACTGCCGGGTTGGGTTATTTAAAGCTCAAATCCATACTTTCCAATGCCGTTGAAAACGGTGAAACCATTACTTTTCAATCCTTAACAACAATCAAGAAAGAGCTGATTGAATCAGAAGCTTACGGGTTGATTGAGTTTATTCCATCACAAAGTTCTTTGGACGCCGTTGCCGGCCACGGAAACGTGAAAAAGCATCTGCGAAGTGCTGTGGAGGCCCTGAAGCACGGCAGGCGGGATGTACTCCCTATGGGATACCTGGTTTGCGGACCGGTAGGAACAGGAAAAACATTTCTGGTAACATCATTTGCCGGTGAGGTTGGAATACCGATGGTAAAATTGAAAAACTTTAGAAGTCAGTGGCAGGGAGTTACAGAGGGAAACCTGGAAAAAATTCTCACTCTGCTGAAAGCGATGGCCCCTGTAGCCGTGATGATTGATGAAGCAGATGCCTATCTGGGCGATCGGTCGGCTTCGGGCGACAGTGGTGTGTCGAGCCGAGTGTTTTCACAAATTGCAACGGCTATGAGTGATACATCCAACCGGGGGAGGATCTTATGGTTTTTAATGACTGCACGCCCGGATCTGATGCCGATAGACCTGAAACGTCAGGGACGAGCCGAAGAACATATTTCACTTTTCCCGCCGGATACACTTGAAGAGAGAGTGGAACTTTTTGATGTAATGAAGAAAAAAACAAATCTGAAATTATCTGAAGAGTATGTTCCTAAAGCGGTTAAGAAAGATAAAACAACGTACTCAGGTGCTGATATGGAAGCTGCATTGACGCGGGCTAAATTCAGAGCCGCATCGCAGGGATTGGAGGAAGTTACTCCTGAACTTCTGGATGACGTTTTTGAAGATTTTATCCCCCCAACCTATCCCGAGGAAGTGGAACTTCAAACTCTAGTTGCGGTTACAGAGTGTACCTCGAAAGCTCTTTTACCGGAACAGTACAGAAAGATGGACAGGGAGAAGATTTTAAACAGAATTGAAGAACTGAAAATGACAATTCGATAGCTCATGGCTGAAAAATCACTTGATGAAATCCGGCAGGCGATTGATCAAATAGATGAAACGATTGTTAAATCGCTGGGTGAGCGACAGCGCATTGTTAAAAAAGTATTGACCGATAAACTCTCATCAGCCACAGAGGTGCGTGATCCGGAACGAGAGGAGAAGTTAATTGAAAAGTTAAAGCAGATAGCGGCAAAAGAGGGCGTAGACCCCTATTTTTTGGAGCAGATGTACCGCGAAATTATTCAGTATTCTGTTCGATATCAGACTCATGCACTGGTCGATCATCAAAATGAAAAGTCGGGCGAGGAGTCGATTAAAGTTGCTTATCAGGGGACAGATGGTGCCTACAGTCATCAAGCAGCAATGAGGCATTTTGAGCCGAGGTACGGAACGGTGGAGTGCATCGGGTATAAACGGTTTGATGAGGCTGCAGAGGCCGTTGAAAAGCGAGATGCAGATGTGGCATTTTTGCCTATCGAAAATACAACAGCGGGTTCTATTAACGATACCTATGACCTGCTGGCGGAGAAAGAACTTTTTATAATAGGGGAAGAGGTGTTGCAGGTTAATCACTGTTTAATGGCCCCGGAACATGTAGAGCTGTCAAATATACGGCGAATTTTATCTCATCCGCAGGCAATTGCACAGTGCAGTAAATTTTTGGCCGGTTTAACCCGATGCCATGTAGAATCTTACTTTGACACGGCAATGGCGGCACGAAAAGTACGGGATGATGCGGATCTGTCACAGGCGGCAATTGCGGGCTCTTACGCAGCAGAAATCTATGGTTTGAAAATTATTCACCGGGATATGGCCAACCAAAAAGAAAACTACACCCGGTTTGTGGTTGTGAGCCGCGAGTCGATTAAGTGTGATCCGCAACTCGACTGTAAAACGTCTCTGATATTTGCTACAGTTGATGAGAAAGGGGCACTTCTAAAATGCCTGAATATATTGGGTGATTCAGGAATCAATATGACAAAGCTTGAGTCGAGGCCAAGATTGGGCCATCCATGGCAATCTCTTTTTTATCTGGATTTGGCCGGGAATAAGAATGATCATCAATTGGGAGAAGCCTTGAATAAACTGAGCAAAAAAGCTCAATACATTAAAGTTTTGGGCAGCTATCCTGTAAGAAAAGGGAAGTGGTAACTGAATCGTATTAGATTAAACTCCCCTTGCTGCTTGACAGCTAAAGTTCTATTTGGTAAAGTGTTGAAAACAGAATTATATCTTCTATGAAGTTTACCCCTCTTCGAATAACGCTGATCTACTTTTTATTTGCAGTTATATGGATCACAACAACTGATGCCTTTCTGGAATGGTTGATTGAAGAACCATTAATGCTTACGTCATTCCAAACCGCGAAAGGTCTGTTTTACATTACTCTTACGGCTATTGGTCTATTTTTTATGATGAAGAGTTATGAAAGGTATGTGACTAAAAATCAGCAAAAGCTGGAAGAGAAAGAAAAGAGGCTGAATATGGCTCTGAACGCCGCTAAAATGGCTACATGGGAGTATTTTGTTGAAGAGAATAAATATAAAACATCAGAAAACCACCATGTTCTCTTCGGTTATCATCCAAATGTGGATTTAACCCTGGAAGATGTTTATGAGAGAATTCATCCCGAAGATATCGATTTTTTTAAAAAGGAGGCAAATTTTCTGCTTGATAAAGGGTCAGAGCTCGATGTGAGGTATAGAATTGTTTTACCCAACGGCGAAATTAAATGGCTTTGGACAAGAGGTGAGTCAATTCGTATTGACGATACGGTAGAGAAGGTTAGGGGGGTAACGATAGATATTACCGAGAGTAAAGAGCTTGAAATGGAGCTTGATGTGGAAAAAGAGCGGTTTACAAAGCTCTTTGAACGAATTCCGGTACTGATCAATATGTACGACAGCGATCAAAACCTGATACTAATCAACAAGTACCACGAGGATGTATTAGGCTGGACTGAAGATGATATAGATGAAAAATCTCTATTAGAGTTGTGTTACCCTGATCCGGAATACCGGGAGGAGGTTGTTGAAGATATTGTAAACCTAAACAAGGGTTGGAAGGAGTATCATGTAACAACTAAAAATGGTGATATCCGCTGGCAGATGTGGACCAATATTGTACTGAGTGATAATACATTTGTTGGGATTGGGTACGATATCACTGAGCAGAAAATGCTGGAAGATCAGCTCAAGCAAGAGCGTGAGGATCTTGAAATCATTTTTGATAACATGCCGGTATTTATCAATATGCACGATAAAGATGCTGAGATTGGTAGGGTCAATAAATACTTTGCAGAAAAATTTGGGTACTCAAGCGACAGCCACTCCGAAAAAAATATTCTAAAGCTGATAACTCAGAAAAAAGATTATCAAAAAGCGAAGGAGCAGATTTCACGATCGGATGGGAGTTGGGTTGATTTTGACCTGGTGACCAAAAGCGGTGAAATTATCTCAACGACCTGGATTAATGTTAGCCTTAGTGAAGAAAAGTCTATCGGGATCGGTTTTGATATTTCCGAACGGAAAAAAATGGAGGAGCAGCTTAGAGAGAATGAAGAGCGCCTGCATCTAACCACCACCAGTGCAAATGTAGGTCTATGGGAGTGGCACCCTCAGACAGGTGAAACAAAGTTCGATGAGGTTTGGGCAAATTTGGTAGGATACACACTTGAGGAGCTCGAACCTGTCAGCATCGAGACCTGGAATGATCTGTTACATCCGGATGATTTTGAAGTATTCGAAAAAGCAGTAGAAGACTATTTTAAAGGTGAAAAGCCAACCTATGAATGTGAAATTCGAATGAGGCATAAGGATGGTCACTGGGTTTGGATACTGGACAGGGGGAAAACTGTGGAGTGGGATGATAAAGGGAATCCTGCACGGCTGGTTGGTACTCATATTGATATAACGGAGCGTATAGAGTATGAGGAAGAGAATCAGTTGCTGGCAAATGTGTTCAGAAAATCGAACACCGCATTGGCCGTTTGTGGAAATCATTCCAATGTTATAAAGCGGGCAAACCATGCCTATGCTGATCTATTTGGATATGATGATTCTGATTTAATTGGAATTTCTGTCATGAATTTTTACGACAAATCAAAAGCCGGTAAAGTTCAGAAACAGTTAGAGGTTTTGGAAAAGAAAGGATCCGTTTCTTTTGAAATAGACATGGTAAGGAAGGGTGGAGAAACGATTACAGGGTTGGTCAATATGTCTTTGGTTGATGACGGCGGAATGTCTGAACCATACAGGGTTACTACAGTACAGGACATTTCTGAATTAAAACAAATCCAAGAGCAGTTAGCATCTGAACGACAACGATTTGAGATAGCTGCAAACAGTGTGTCGGATGTGATCTGGGAATGGAATTCGGAAACAGATAAGGTTTGGTGGGGTGAGGGTCTGGAAACGGGACTGGGATATCAAAAAGATGATTTTGAAAAAGAAAAAGATTTTTGGGAGAATCATATACACGAGCAAGACCGAAAAGCTACTATTGAAAGTTTAAACCAAGCTGTAAAAAATCATCAGCAAGAATGGAACGCCGAATATCGATTTTATGCAGCTGACGGGCAGGTACGATCCATCAAAGATTCGGCCGTACTGTTTCGGGATGAACAGGGGAAATTGCTGCGAATTATTGGGGCGATGGTTGATGTGACGCCGGTTGAAGAGTATCAGGAGATGCTAAGATCGGAGCGAAACCGATTTGAGCTTATTGCCAGATCTTCAAATGACGTTTTGTATGATCACAATTTTGATGGTGATGAGGTTTGGTGGAGTGAAGGCTGGGTACTCCGGTTTGGGTTTGATAAAGAAGAAGTTCAGAATCACATTAGCTGGTGGGAGTCACTTCTGCATCCTGATGATAAAAAATACATCATGCAGAGCGTAAAGGACGCCCTGGAATCGGGTGATGAATTTTGGGCGGGGAATTACAGAATTAAAGATGGTAACGGTGATTACAGGATCATTTCGGATAAAGGATATTTTATCCGAGGGGATGAGGACAAACCGGTACACCTGGTAGGAACAATTTCTGATATTACAGCTGATGAAGTTGCAAAAACAGAACTTGAAAAATCAGAAGAGCAGTATAGACTTTTGTTTGAAAGAAGTCCGATTCCAATGTGGATTTATGACCCGGAAACACTATTTATCGTTACTGTTAATCAGGCAGCCATCAACAGGTATGGGTTTAGTGAAGAGGAGTTCAAGCAGTTAAAAATTTATGATCTCCATCGGGAAAAAGATCTTGTAGAGATAAAAAAAGAGATTCAGCGTAGTATCAAACAGAGAAGCACCGGGTTTGATCCATGGATTCAGGTCACCAAATCGGGTGAGCATCTTGTGGTTGAGTTATCCGGTTCGGAGATATTTTATGAAGACAAAATTCATAGGCTGATTATTGCCAATGACATCACAGAACAGAAAGAAGCCGAACGGCATCTCAAAGAGTCGGAAGAACAGTATAGACTGCTTTTCGAACAAAATCCGATTCCGATGTGGATTTATGATCCTGATAACTTCCAATTTTCTGAAGTGAATGATGCAGCCATTCAAAAATATGGGTATAGCCGGGATGAGTTTAAAGAGTTAACGATTCTTGATATTCGTCCGGAAGAGGATGTTAATAAAGTAAAAAGAGTATCTGCTAAGAATCGGATGAACGGACCGTCGTTCTTTGAGGAGTGGACACATATCAAAAAAAATGGAGAGAAATTAAAGGTGATGATTTCTGCTTCGGATATTTTTTACCAGGGCAAACATCAACGCCTGGTTATTGTTAATGATATTACAGAACAAAGAAGAGCTGAAGAGCGCGCAATCAGCGCCATTATTGAAGGGGAAGAGCGCGAACGCCAGCGGATTGCAAAAGAACTGCATGACGGACTCGGTCAATATCTTTCTGCAGCAAATATGAATTTAAAATCTGTTTTTGAAGATGCCGACAAGCTATCCGGTAAACTTTCGGATACATTTGAAAATGGACTGCATTTGTTGAATTACGCTATTTCAGAAACGCGAAATATTTCACAAAACCTGCTGCCAAAGGCGATTCAGGATTATGGATTGGAGCTCGCCATTGAGTCGTTAGTCAATCAATTGAAGAAATCTACAAACATCACGTTTTATCTTTATCGCAATTTAGAGAATGTAGAACTGCCCGAGAATATCCAGATCAACCTGTATAGAATTGCGCAGGAAGCGCTCAATAATGCTATTCGGCACGGGAAACCAAAAACGATTAATGTGCAGTTAATTCACTCGATGGGGGAAATTTTATTGACGATAGAAGATGATGGTAAAGGGTTTAACCTTAAAGAAAAGGAAAACAGCGGACTTGGATTACGGAGTATGAAAACAAGAGTTGGTGCAATGTCTGCAAATTTAGATATTATCAGTACCTTAGACAGAGGTACCATTGTATCTGTCGTTGTTCCATTAAAATCAGAATAACTGTTATGGCAAATATTAAAATACTACTGGCCGACGATCATAAAATTGTGCGTGATGGCATTAAATTGATGCTGGAACCACAGGCGGGGATTGATGTGGTAGACGAAGCACAGAATGGTAAAGAAGTCCTGGAAAAGCTCGAAAGCCAGCTCGTGGATATTGTAGTTATGGATATCAATATGCCCGAAATGGATGGTATTACAGCAACCAGAAAGGTGAAAGAGAAATTTCCGGAAGTGAAGGTTTTAGCACTAACCATGAGTAACGATGATCTTCACATACGGCAAATGATACAAGCCGGTGCATCAGGCTATATCATGAAAAGTGCCGGCCGCAAAGAGCTTAAAGATGCTATTGATGCCATTATGGATGGTAAACATTACTTTAGTGATGAGGCGACAGAAAGCATCATGATGGACCTGGTAAAAGGGAAAGGCAAATCTACCGATCCCGACCCGATACATATCACAGACAGGGAATTGGAAATATTGGAGTTGATTGTTCAGGAGCATACCAATCAGGAAATTGCAGAAAAACTTTACATTAGTTCCAGAACTGTGGATGCTCATAGACGAAACCTGCTGCAGAAGACCGGCGCACGCAATACTGCGGGGCTTGTCAAATATGCGTTTCAGCATAATTTAATATCATCCGGAAAAGGAAATTAAAACATTTTACAATTAGGTGAATAAACGTATTCATTCATTTGGATTTTAAGTTTAACTACTGATACCGTTTGTGCTCAACTCTATATAGATTGACATTAAATGGAGTTGGCAAAATCACATATCATCATTGTAGCTGAGCGTACTCCGCGGGCAAAGTATTTCGAAAGTTTGATTAAGGAAGAGTATCACAATTCAGCCAGTGTGGAAATTACTTCTTACGACAAACTGTTTGATCTGGATATGAATTCAGAAAATGTACTATTTGTAATTGATTTGATGGATTTCGAACGGTCAGCTTTTAATATCATCGAGAAATTAAAGACAAAATATTCATCAGCTAAAATTCTCGCACTGCACATCTATCAATCGCAAGAATTGGTAACACCTTTGTTTAAAA
The DNA here is from genome assembly GCF_002834295.1 of Rhodohalobacter barkolensis. Lineage (NCBI taxonomy): Bacteria > Pseudomonadati > Balneolota > Balneolia > Balneolales > Balneolaceae > Rhodohalobacter > Rhodohalobacter barkolensis. The sequence goes on from NZ_PISP01000002.1 coordinate 156,745, forward strand.
AAGGTGTTGACGGCTACGTTTCAAGTGACCCAACCAGGAAGGAATTTTTCAGAGCTATGGGACATGTTCTAAATGGTAAAACATACAAACCGAATTTTACGGAATAGGTGTATTGCGTAGGTGCTATTGAGATAATACTACGTTATTTCTGTTAAATTTAAATTAAGTGTTCGGCGTCTTATATGTTAGGCTCGAGGCCATTATCTTACTTAGAATAATGGATCAGAGCGGGACAATAGAGTAAGTTTTCAAGATATGAATAAAATTAAAGATGCAGTCTTTGATGCGCTACCGGGTGCGGCGGCAATAGTATATGAAGATGGTGAAATTGCGGAGACCAATAAAAAGTGGGAAAATGGAAAAGACGTATTTCACCAACTGGGTTTAGCTCAACCGGGGAGTAACTATTTCGAGCACTGTCAGCGAGCTGTTGAAGCCGGAGATGATTATGCCTTGAAAATTATATTTGGACTCCGGGGTATTTTTGATGGAGAAAAAGAGTCGTTTGAATTGACAATGCCCTGCCCTGAGGAAGAAAGTCGGCCTAAAAAAAGTTGGTGTAAACTTTCTATTACACTATTAGAGGGAGACAAACCGAGTGTTTTAATCTTTTTTGAGGATGTGAGTAAAAACATGAGTGTGGTTCGTGCACTTCGTGAATCGGAAGAGAGATATACACAGCAGTTCAAAAACTCAATGTCCGGAATTTTAATCTCGTCTCCTGATGGTGAGATTTTTGATGCTAATCCGGCTGCCTGCAAAATTTTGGGATATTCGAGAAGTGAATTGAAAGAGGGTGGCAGACCTTTAATCATGGATCCCGCTCATCCTACAAACAAAAAAGCTCAGAAAATCAGAGAGAAGAAGTCGGTTTATGAAGGTGAGAAAATCTACATCCATAAATCCGGAAAAGAGCTGACTGTTGAGGCTTCATCCGTTCTTTATAAAAATGAAGATGGTAAACTCCGTTCTCTGAACACGTTCAAAGATGTGTCAGGTCAGCGGGAAACCCTGAAGCAGTTAGAGCACGAGAAGATTTTTACAGAGGCGGTTATTAACAGTATACCCGGCACGTTTTATGTGCTCGACAGTGAGATGAATATGGTTAGGTATAACGATGCCATTATGGAGGATCTGGGTTATACAAAAAATGAAATTGAAGAGAATAATGCACTACTGTTTTTCCCGGAAGATGAGCATGAAAAAATTGTACGATCCATTAAAGAAGCATTTGAGGTTGGTTCAACTCACATTGTTTCAAAAGTAATTTCAATGAATAATGGGATCAGGGTTTACCACTTTTTGGCTAACAGATTTAAAACAGATGAAGGTGAGTTCATAGTTGGAACGGGTACAGATGTAACGGACTTAGTGGAAATTGAAAAGGAGAAGGACAAAAACTATGACATGCTTTCCCAGCTTTTTGAAAGTTCTCCACTTGCAATGGCGATGTTTAGTCCGGATGATAAAATTCTGAAAATCAATAATAGTTTTACAGAACTGTATGGATATACAAAACTGGATGCCGTTGGTCAGAATGTTCATAAACTGCTGATTGAGGGTGACGAGTTGGACGACGCTGAAGAAATCAGTGAAAATGTATTTTCCGGCCAAACATACACCGAAGAGGTTGTGCGGTTTACCAATACCGGTAAAAAGCTTTCGATTTTAATGAGTGCTATTCCAATTGTTCATGAGGGTAAAGTTGAAGCAGCATACGTTATTTATGTTGATCTGACGGATCAGAAAAAACTGGAAAATGACCTTCAGAAATCACTCGGAGAGAAGGAAATACTTCTGCAGGAGGTTCACCACAGAGTGAAGAATAATCTTGCAGTTATGGCCGGGTTGATTGACCTTCAGATTATGGAAGAACCGGATCCAAAGGTGGAGGTCAAGCTGAATGAAATTCGCAGCCGGATTTTTTCCATCGCTAAAATTCATGAAAATCTATACAACAGTGAAAGTATGGTCAGTATTCAGTTTGATGAATATCTAAAGACCATTATGGAGGCACTGCCGCAAAAGGGTTTGCTGGGATCCGGTGAGCTCGAGGTTACAATGGACACAATTCCTTTGATTTTGAATCTGAATCAAGCGGTGCCTTTTGGCCTTGCAGTAAATGAATTAATGAACATCCTGTTTTCAAAGGATCTGAAAGGGGAAAACTTATCTCTGAAACTCAAAAGAGATGAGGAACGTATCACCCTGATATTTGAAGGAGATGCACTGGATGTGAGCCTATTTGAGCGAAATGGAAATACTGAATCATTTCCGAGTCTGTTGATCAGTATTTTCTTATCCCAGATTAAAGGATCGATGAAATTTGACCAAAATGAAAAAGACCGATTGATATTAGAGTTTGAGCAGATGGATGTAAAAGGCTCAAGCAGCTCATTGACATCAGAACAAAGTTCTTTACTGAATTAAATACACTTTGAAATTTTAAAAAAAGATATGCGAGTTCTCATTATAGAAGATGACATGATTCTGGCGCTAAGCCTTGAAATTATGTTGAAAAAAATTGGTTATACCGAAGTTAAGAAAGCTCATACCGGCGAAAAAGCTCTTGAGACGATCGTTGATTTTGAGCCTGATTTAATGCTGGTTGATATTTTTCTGGGTGCAGGTATTTCAGGAATTGATGTGGTAAAGAAAGTGCAGGAGAACAAAGATGTTCCGGTGATTTATATCACGGGTAACTCGGACGATTATCACCGCAAGCAAGCCGATGAAACAGACTATTTAAGCTATCTTGTTAAGCCTATTACTTTTACAGAATTAAAGAAAGTACTGCAAAAAGAAAAGGCTGGTTCATAATCATGTCCAGCTTGAATGATGTTCCAGTGAAGATTGAGAAGAAAAGAATTGAGGCTCTTTACTCCTACTCTATTTTGGATACAGCTCCCGAAAAAGAGTTTGACGATCTGACCAAATTAGCAGCAGATATTTGTGATGTGCCGATTGCAAGAATCAATTTAATTGATAAAGATCGTCAGTGGGCGAAATCTATCTTGGGAATGGAAGAGGATACCCGTGAAGTTGCCCGGGAAATTACCGTATGTCAGTACACGGTTAAACAAAATGAAGTACTGGAAGTTAAAAACCTGTCTGAAGATCCTCGATTTAAAAACTTCTCTTACGTAATTCATGACCCTAAACTAAGATACTACCTCGGTGCCCCCCTTCTTAACCCGGAGGGATTTGCTGTTGGAGCTCTTTGTGTTTTGGATTACAAAGAGAGAGAAATGTCAGATAAGCAGAAAGAGCAACTTCAGATTTTAGCCGGAGAAGTGATGGCCCGTTTGGAACTTCGTAAGCAGAATCAAGAGCTGCAGAAGTTGAATGAGCACAAGCTTAAGCTTATGAAAATGCTCAGCCATGATATGAGATCTCCATTGAATGGGATTATTGGCATGAGTAATATGCTGGGTGAGATTGTTGAAGGAGAAGAGGAGAGAGAGATGATTGAACTTCTTGAACAGAGTGCCATGCAGTTGAACCAAATGGTAGATGAGATACTTAGCTATTCACTGATGGAGTCGAAAGGGTTTTCTTTGAATTTAAAAGAGGTGGATCTGGATGAAATATCTAAATCTATGAGACGTCTCTTTAAACCCGTTGCCAAATCCAAGAATGTACATTTGATCATTAACCTCGAAATTGAAAAGCGAGTCTGCTTAGATAAAGATAAATTTGAACAAATTTTCGGCAACCTGCTTTCTAACGCGATTAAATTTACCAGGGCCGGCGGACAAGTAAAATGTGATCTTTCAATGACGGACGGTTCACTACAGCTAAATGTAGAAGATAGCGGCATTGGAATGGATAAGTCGACTGTTTCAGACCTGTTTCAAAATGGGACAGCTGCTCCAACTGGTGGAACCTCCGGCGAAAAAAGTACCGGGTTAGGTTTAGCGATCGTTAAATATTTTGTAGATCTTCACGATGGATCGATTGATGTTTCAAGTAAGCCGGGCGAGGGAACTGAATTTTCAATCAACATTCCATTAACTGAAGATTGTAAATAAACTACATTGATCATTGAGTCAAAATAATTACCTCGAAGACAAGGCAGATGTTTTTAAAAAAGCTGAAGAGCTTCTAAAGAAAAAAGATTTTAAAATTATTTCATCCGATAAAGATCGACCCTGGGGTGGATTTTTTGTGATAGAAGAAGATCAGGCTTCTGCATTCATTGAGACATTCTTTCCTGATTTAAATGTATCGAATTTTGCTCAGTTCAAGAAATTAAGCCCCAAGCTTTTGATGGTCGCTCCAGAAAAAAGATTGAGCTGGCAGTATCACTATCGCCGTTCAGAGATTTGGAGAGTGATAGACGGAACAGTTGGTGTTATTGTGAGCCAGACTGACGAACAGACTCCCCTAAAAACACTTCATACCGGTGATACAATCAGGCTCGAGCAGGGTGAGCGCCACCGGCTTGTCGGGCTGGATGAGTGGGCGATCATCGCTGAAATCTGGCAGCATATTGACCCGGAAAACCCTTCAGATGAGAATGATATCGTGCGTCTGGAAGATGATTTCGGGAGATAAAAAGCTCTTTCTTGCGTTGCCGCGGCGATTAGAAAGATTGTTTTAAGCTTTAATATTCCATTCTTTACGTATATAAAGATTTATATACTCTATTACCTCAATGTTGGACGTTAACACATGTATGATCGCGGAATATCTATATCCTTTATCGTTTTCATAGCGTTTACAGCAGCGATATCGCTTCCAATTGTGGCCCATTCACAAACCGGAATTGGTGGCGGCCTGGATATTAGAAGTGAAGCTCCGACAAGCGGCTACAGCTTAAGGCTGGAATACAGAGTTTTAAAACTGCCGCCAGTTGCGGATTTAAGAATCAGGGTTCATGGCAGCTACTTTTCTGAAACAAAAAAAGTGAGTTACGAAATGAACGGTTTAAGTACGGATGTGTTTGAGGAAAAATCGGCATTTGATGTTGGGAGTGCGGCATTGGCAGGGTTTAATCTCGGCCTGATTAAGCCTTACACAGGTATTGGATTAGGCTTAGACAGTTCAGAGTTTGTGACTGCGCGTTCATTGTCAAATCCAAACAGATTGGAGGGAATCAATGAGGAAAATTTGTTTTGGAATCTGTTTTTTGGAGCTGAATTAGATCTGATTCCCTACGTGAAACCCTTTTTTGAATATCGATTTATACAGCTGGTGAAGCCAAAAAATATCGACTTCAAAGATTCTGAAAGATTTTCTATGGGGGTTATGCTTAGATTTTGACTCTTATAGTTAGTGAGGCAGTGTTTTTGTGAATTACGTATTTTACAGTTTCTGAACTGTTTTTAAATACCAAATGTTTATTATTAATATAAATAACCGTGAGTAACTGTTTATGGCAAAAGTGGATACAGATATCCGCGAACAGATTGATGAGTTCAAACTTGATAAACAGCAGCAGACTGAGCTGACTGACCTTCTGAACCTATGCCATGATTCGCTGGATGAAGTTGATGATAATCTTATTACAAGGGCATTTAAGCTTTGTTGTTTGTCTCATGAGGGTGTGAATAGAGCTTCAGGAGAACCCTACTATCTTCATCCGGTTGAAGTTGCCAAAATTATGGCCGGTGATTTTAATATTGATGATGAATCGGTAACCGCAGCACTTCTGCACGATACAGTTGAAGATACATCTGTTACGTTGGAGCAGGCAGAAGAAGTGTTTGGGCCTATTGTCAAAAACCTCATCGACGGTGTGACAAAAATTTCCGGAGTATTTGAAAGCCGGGATACAAAACAGGCTGAAACCTTCATGAAGCTGATCCTATCCATGGCAGAGGATATCAGGGTTGTGCTGATTAAGTTTGCCGACCGTTTGCACAACATGCGGACTATTTCCGCGCTGCCACGCCAGAAACAGCTCAAAAAAGCCACTGAAACAATGGAGTTGTATGCTCCACTGGCGCACAGATTCGGACTGTTTAAAATCAAGAATGAATTTGAGGATCTCTGTTTCAAAGTTATAGACCCGAATTCGTTTAAGTTTATTGTCCGTAAGCTGAGAGAAAAAAGAGACGCCCGCGAAGAGTTTATTGAAAAGTTTATGGATCCGATTCAAAATGAACTGAAAGCTCAAAATTTTAAGTTTGAGATCAAGGGTCGGCCAAAGCATATCTACTCTATTTATCGGAAAATGCAGCGTCAGCAGAAGCCGTTCGAAGAGATTTATGATCTTTTTGCTATCCGGATCATTCTGGAAAATCCACACCAAAAAGAGGATTGCTGGAGGGTCTATTCAATCATAACCGACAAGTACACCCCGATCCCCAAACGATTTCGAGATTTTATCTCCGTACCGAAGGCCAATGGTTACCAATCACTTCATACTACAGTAATTACCAAACAGGGACGTAAAGTAGAGGTGCAGATTCGTACCCGGAAAATGGATGATATTGCCGAACACGGAGTAGCGGCACACTGGAAATATAAAGAGGGCAAAAGCGGTGGCAGTGAAGAGCTGGACAAATTTGTGCATTGGGTGCGCGATGTATTAGACAGCCCGCGACCGGACGCTGCTACAGAATTTGTAAAAGATTTTCAGCTCAACCTTTACCAGGATGAGATTTATGTTTTCACGCCCCAAGGTGAATTAAAAACCCTGCCGAAAGGTGCTTCCTGTATCGACTTTGCATTTGAAATACACAGTGAGATTGGGGAACGTGCGGTTGCTGCCAAAGTAAATGGAAAGATGGTGCCCCTGCGCCAGAAGTTACACAGTGGCGATCAGGTTGAAATTATTACCGGAAATAAAATTAACCTCAATGCAGACTGGATTGAGGATGTTGTGACTCATAAAGCGAAAGCCAGGCTCCGCCAGTTTATCAAGCAAAAAGAGGTGAAGGTAGCTGAAGAGGGGCGTGAGCTTTGGGAGAAGAAAGCTGCAAAAGGGAAAATCGAGATTACGGATCAGGATTTGATGAAAGTAGCCCATCGGTTCAAATTCGAGAATACCCAAGAGATGTTTTATGAAATCGGAGCCGGTGCATTTGATGTTCAAGACCTCTATAAGGTTGTTAAAGAGCTGAAAAGTAAAGGCCGGATTGAATCGGATGAACAGGATGACAAAGCTATAGATGAAGACAAAATTCAAGAAAAGTATATTTCAACAGCGCGTGCTGTAGGTGATACAAAGGCGCTGCTTGTTGAAGGTGAGTTAAGTGGTGTTAAATACAGCTATGCTAATTGTTGCAATCCAATACCCGGTGATGAAGTCATAGGTTTTATCAGTCGAGATGGCGATGTAAAAGTACATCGGTCGAACTGTAAAAATGCTCATCACCTGATTCGGACAGACAGTGAACGAATTATAGATGTAAGCTGGGCCAAAAATATTGATTCTCAATTCCTCGGCGCAGTCAGGGTTATTGGGGAAGATCGTGTTGGGTTGGTAAATGATATTACTGAGGTGCTCTCTAAATCACTGAAAACCAATATGAAAAGTATTAACGTGAGCAGCGAAGGAGGAATGTTTGAAGGGATACTTACTATATATGTGAGCGACCTGAAACACCTCGAAGAGATCATAAACCGCCTTGAACGTATTGAGGGAGTTAAAAATGTAATGCGTTACGAATAATCAAAGGTTTGTGTCTTGCGATTGCGTAGGCGTTTTTACGTATTTAAATTTGTTTGATTCACCTATTTTTATTTTCAAATCTTTTATTAATAATTGTTTGTAGATATGATACATTGTTAAACGTGTATTAGGAGTGAAAACTATAAAACAAAACAAGAAGATGGTGACTTATACAAAACGTGATATCGTGCGAACAGTAGCCGACCAAATGGACGTTCCGCTCAATCAGTCCGAACCGTGGGTAGATGCTGTTATAGATGCTCTAAGAAGTAAAATGCTCGCTGCAGATCCTACTTGCAGGATTGAACTCCGTGATTTTGGTGTATTCGAAGTTAAGGAGACAAAAGCCAAGCCAAAGGCCAGAAACCCAAAAACAAATGAAGTTATTTATGTGCCTGCACATAGAAAAACTCATTTCAAACCAAGCAAACGCTTGAAAAAGTTTCTGAAACAGCCACTTGAAGAAGTAAAGAAGAAAAGTAACAAATAAGTGATTGGCTGATTTTGGCAGAATCCTCGGGATAGATGTAGGCGGGAAGCGTGTTGGCATTGCCAGAACTGATCTTTTAAGAACAGTTGCGAATCCTGTGGGTACATTTTCTCCCGAGGAATCTTTTATCGAAGTTGAGAGACAGATCAGAGAGGAAGGACCTTATAAAGCCATTGTTGTGGGGTGGCCATTAACACCCACCGGCGAACCCACAAATGCAACTCATCTTGCCCAGGATTATTATAATCATCTGAAGAAACGCTACAAAAATCTTGCAATCCATAAAATGGATGAACGTTACTCATCCAAACAGGCAATGGAAGCGATGATGGATGCGGGAGTATCAAAAAAACGCAGGGAAAAAAAAGGCAGGTTGGATCAGGCATCTGCAGCCCTTATTTTACAGCAATTTCTTGAAGCGTATCCAGAACTATAGAATTTATGTCAGTTTTACCCATTATCACCTACAATGACCCGGTTTTACGAGAAAAGACTCAGCCGGTAAAAGAGAATACGGAAGAGTTGCAAACATTGATTGATGATATGTTTGATACCATGTACAATTCCAGCGGAGTGGGACTTGCAGCTCCGCAAATTGGTAAAGAGATTCAACTCTTTGTGATGGATGCAGACGGAATCACCGAAGAGGTGGATGAGTTGAATATGGGGCCGATGGTCTTTATAAATCCCAAGATCATTGAGAAGAGTGGAGAAAAAGTGAAGCTTGAGGAGGGCTGTTTAAGTATTCCAGATGTACGGGACGATGTTGTTCGCCCGGACAAAGTGGTTGTGGAGTATCTGGATCGGGATTTTAAAAAACAGACGGTTACCGCTACCGGGTGGGTTTCGCGTGTAATTCAACACGAATACGACCACCTTCAGGGCGTCTTGTTTCTGGACTATTTGAGTGCGTTTCGGAAACGGTTGCACAAATCTCTTCTAAAGAAAATTGATAAAGGCACACTGGAAATTGAATATCCGGTTGTTTCTAAAAGCTGATCTATACGAAAGATGAAAAGTTTGCGAATTGTATTTATGGGATCGCCCGATTTTGCGATTCCATCTCTTGAGGCTATTCACAATTCAGATCATAAGATAATTGCTGTAGTTAGCAATCCGGATAAGAGGCGCGGCCGAGGCGGCAAGCCACAGCCAACCGTGGTGAAGAAAAAAGCTGTGGAGCTGGGTTACCCAACCCTTGATCTGGAAGATCCAAAATCGGACGTGTTCAAAGAAAAACTGAAAGAACTGAAACCGGATTTACTGGTTGTCGTTGCCTTCAGAATTCTTCCGAAAGATATTTTGGCGATTCCCACCATCGGTTCTATCAATTTACATGCGTCTCTACTGCCTAAATATCGTGGCGCAGCCCCGATTCACTGGGCAATCATCAACGGAGAAAAAGAGACAGGGTGCACCGTATTCTTTTTGGATGAAAAAGTGGATACCGGTGAAATTATTGGAAGGTTTAAGACAGAAATTGGTCCGATGGAAACCACCGGAGATCTTTACAATCGTTTAAAGGTGAAAGGAGCAGATTTGTTGAAACAGTGCATCGATCAGATTGCTGAAGGGAATGATCAACGAATGGCTCAGAACCATGAGGACGCGACCCCGGCGCCCAAACTATTCAATGAGAACACAAAAATAGATTTCAGCGAATCGGTTGAAAATGTGCACAATCTGATCCGAGGATTGAATCCATTTCCCACCGCCTGGTGCATGTACGATGATAAAAAGTTGAATGTACATCGCTCCAAGCCCGGGCCCATGAAGAAAACGGGAGAACCGGGTGAGCTTGTTGAACTGGACGAGGGACTGTTTGTGCAGTGCAAGGATGGTTTGCTGCAGCTGAAGGAGCTGCAACTTCCCGGAACGAAGAGATTCTCAGGCCTGGATTTTATGAATGGTTACGATACTTCTGTAGTTTTAAAATAGAAGATACTCTTGAGCGGACAGTTTAATTTAAAAATGCGCGAAATCCCTATTGCTTTAAAGTGATTTATTTTAGATATACTGTTCAGAATTAACAGGGATACACTTTCTCAAAAGAAAACATATTTATAATTCAATTACTGCATCATTATGGAGCTTTCGCCACTACTAAAAGCCGCAAAAGATGGAAATTTAAACGAGGTTCAAAATCTCCATGAGAAAGGAGAGGATCTTAATCAAACTCACAAGAATGGCAATACAGCACTGATCTACGCTGCAGAAAATGGCCATTTGGATGTGATTAAATATTTGATTGAAGAGGGAGCTGATCCGGCTGTGCAGACTAAAATGGGCGGTACTGCACTGAACCGTGCTGCCGAAAGTGGAAGTACATATATCATAAAGTATCTGTTGGATAATGGTACTCCAATCGGTGATCTTGCTCTGATAGTTGCTGCTCGCGAAGGAAATACAGACGCGGTTAAGTTACTGGTGGATGCAGGTGCGGACGTAAATGCACAGCAGCGGTGGGGACATACCGCAATAATGCTGGCTGCAAGAGAAGGTCATTCTGAAGTAGTGAAACTTTTGATTGAAAAAGGAGCCAATGTCCGACTGAAAGATAAAAATGGCGATACGGCTTTGAACATTGCCCTGGATAATGACAACGCCGATATAGCAATGCAGTTAAAACGGGCCGGAGCAAAAGCTCAAATTAAAAAGAAGGTTGCCCCGGTTATTGAAGACGATGAAGATGACGACACGGATGTTGACAGCGTTGATGAGCTGATGTCGGGCGATGATGAAGATATTCCTGATGAAATGGATTTGGATGATTAAGAATCGGTATTCACTGTTGATCAGATTCAAAAGCCTTCGGAGAAATTCGAAGGCTTTTTTAATTTTGGGCCATAATTTTAGCCATATAAAATTATGAGGTAGAGTGGTCAAAATTTTGGAAAAGCGCTCCCACCCTAAATTTATAAAAATGAATAGCGTAACTTTGATGAATTAATGGATTGAATGAATCTAAACCATTATTTTATTGTTATAAATACTGCAAACCAGCAGTTAATTTAAAATGAAAAGGAGCAAAAATTTATGGCTAAAGTAAAAGTTGGAATTAATGGGTTTGGGCGGATCGGCCGACTAGTAATGCGATCCATCCTGAAATATCAGAGTGATGAAATTGAAGTTGTTGGAATAAACGACTTGACGGATACTGAAACACTCGCCCATCTGTTTAAATACGACTCTGTACATGGTAAGTTTGATGGAGAGGTTCATGCTGATGGAAATAACCTGGTTATTAACGGAAGTAAAATTGGAGTTACCGCAGAGCGTGATCCTGTAAACCTAAAATGGGGCGAACGCGGTGCAGAAGTGATTGTGGAATCCACAGGTATTTTCCGTGATGATAAAGGAGCTGCCAAACACATCGAAGCCGGTGCTAAAAAAGTAATTATCTCTGCACCCGGTAAAGGTGATCTTCAAACCATTGTTATCGGTGTGAATGATCATGAACTGGATAAAAGCAAAACCGTCTACTCTAATGCAAGCTGTACCACAAACTGCCTTGCTCCCATGGTGAAAGTGCTTGATGATGCCTTTGGTGTAGAGCAAGGATTTATGACAACCATTCACGCCTACACAGGCGACCAGCAAATTGTTGATGGTCCGCATAAAGATCTTCGCAGGGCTCGTGCTGCTGCTGCCAACATCGTACCTACAACAACGGGTGCTGCCGCCGCTGTTGGATTGGTGCTTCCACATCTCGATGGTAAACTGGACGGTATGGCCGTTCGAGTACCTGTTCCGGACGGATCACTGACAGACTTTACTGCATTGGTAAGTAAAGATGTTACTGAGGAACAAGTTCAGGAAGCTTTCAAGAAAGCTGCAAGTAGTGAAATGAAAGGAGTTCTTGAATATAGTGATGAGCCGCTTGTATCCACGGACATTATTGGAAATCCACATTCCTGCATTTTTGACAGCTTATCTACCAAAGTAGATGGTAAGATGGTGAAAATTGTTGGTTGGTACGACAACGAAGCCGGATACTCTGCACGAACTGCGGAACTGGTTACAAAAATAATGTAGTCTGTTGCAGACTCTCAGATGTTGAATCTGTACGAAAGCCCGTATATAAACTATGCGGGCTTTTTTTTATTTTTAGAAGAGATTATTACAAAAGTGAGGACGAACACCCACGTTAATAAATAACCTGTTATGAAAAAATTATCGACTATTTTATCTATTCTGATTCTTCTTTTTTCAATAAACACCCTGATTGCTCAGCCGGTAGAGATTGACCGGGTTGAGCCGGAAAACTGGTGGATTGGGTTTGAGGAGTCTGATCTTCAGCTTTTGATCTATGGTGAGGATATTCAATCCGCAATTCCGTCTGTTGATTACCCCGGGGTAACCATTGAGCGTGTAACACTTGTCGACAATCCCAACTATCAGTTTGTGACATTGAGGATTCATGATAAGGCTGAACCGGGAACTGTGGAGTTGTCATTTCAAAGAGACGGAGATACAACAACCATACCTTATGAACTGAAAGAGCGGAGCAGTGATACAAACCGGAATCAGGGTTTCGACTCTACGGACTTGATCTATCTTCTGATGCCCGACCGGTTTGCAAACGGTGATCCCGGAAATGACAACATCGAGGGAATGCTGGAAGGTGTGGACCGATCCAATCCGAATGCACGTCACGGTGGAGACATCCAGGGAATCATCGATAATCTGAATTATATCAAGGATCTGGGAATGACGGCGGTCTGGTTTACTCCGATCCTGGAAAATGATATGCCGCCGGAGTATGGAGCGTATCACGGATATGCGGCAACCGATATGTACCGGGTTGATCGCCGTTTCGGAAGCAATGAAAAATATCTGGAGCTGATTGATAAAGCCCACGATATGGATTTAAAAGTGATTATGGATATGATTCACAACCACGTGGGGACCGAACACTGGTTTGTGAAAGACCAACCCACATCCGACTGGGTGCACGATATTGAAGAGAAAGGGACAACTAATTTCAGAGCCGCAACCGTGATGGATCCCTATGCTTCCGATTTTGACTACAGCGCGATGGTACAGGGTTGGTTTGTGGTGGATATGCCTGATATAGATCAGCGGAATGAATTAGTGGCAAATTACCTGATTCAAAATACACTCTGGTGGATTGAATACTCCGGAATTGACGGAATTCGAATGGACACTCATCCGTATCCCTACAAAGAGTATATGGCTGAGTGGAGCCGGCGCGTTCTGGAAGAGTTTCCCGATTTCAATATGGTGGGTGAAGCGTGGATGTCTAACCCGCCGTCAACCGCGTACTGGCAGACCGGCTTCCCGAGCTCTGACGGTTATGAGAGCTACCTGCCCAGCGTAACCGATTTCCCGCTATACGATGCAATTGCCGCCGGGTTGAATGAAGATGAATCCTGGGATACCGGGATTTACAGGCTGTATGATGTTCTGAGTCAGGATTTTCTGTTCCCTGATCCAAACCTGAATGTGATCTTTCCGGGAAATCACGACCTGGACCGGATTTTCTCGGTGGTAGGTGAAGATTACGGCAAGTTTAAAATTACCCTCAGCTTTGTATTGACCACCCGCGGAATTCCTCAGCTCTACTACGGTGATGAAATTTTGATGACCGGCGGTGGTCCGGACGGGCTGAAGCGGAAAGATTTCCCCGGCGGATGGGAAGAGGATCCGATCGATGGATTTACCGAGGAAGGACGAGAGGAGCTGGTCGAAGAGACAGGATTTCCGGTTGTGGATGCTCATGAGTTTTTAACACGGGCAGCCAACTGGCGCCAGAATCAGGATGTGATACACAGCGGGGAGCTGACCCACTTCATTCCTCAAAACAATGTCTATGTCTATTTCCGACATAATGATGACAAAACCGTGATGGTGGTTCTGAATGCGAACGAAGAGACTCAGGAACTGGATTTAGCCAGATTCTCAGAACTTCTGGATGGTACTTCATCCGCCTATGATGTTGTGAGCGATCAAACCGTTCAGATCGGAGAAGTACTGGAAGTATCCGGAATGGATGCGATGATTCTAGAGCTTGAGTAAGATGAGCTAAAAAAAGTAAACTCCCGAAAAGTCCCCCTTCGACCTGCCTTTCGAAGCTTCAGCGAAGTGAGGAGGGGGATTTAGGGGATGACTTTTTGAGTTTTGTTTGAAAGTAGAGCTTCCCCTCCTTTTCAAGGAGGGGCCGGGGGTGGTTGAGAAAAGAGAGAATGATTTCATAATGATAACTGAGCTTAATAACCTGTTTTAAGAATCCGTTCCTAAAAGGCATAAATCGAAAAAATTTGAAACTCAATTATTTTAACCTCCCCTTAATCCCCTCCTTGAAAATGGGGGGAGATTTGCTTCTCATTCCAAACATAACGCTACTACCTTGACTCACATCTCAATATCAAAGACTATTCAACTATCTCGAAGCTGCTCGATATGGTTGCCGTCTTCTCCAGGGTTTTGGTTACAGAGCAGTACTTGCCAAGGGATAGGTCAATCGCTTTTTCTACCTGCTTGGGGTCCAGATCTCCCTTAAAAATATAGTGTAGGTGGATTTCAGAGAACTCCGTGTAGGTTCCTTTCTTGATTCGCTCACCGGTCACTTCAATTTTAATGTCTTCCGGATTCTGGCGCTTCTTTTTCAGGATTCCGATGATGTCGATAGTTGAACATCCGCCGGCTGCCGCTAAAAGCATCTGCATGGGCCTGAAGCCACTGTTGTTACCACCAATGTCATCCGAACCATCCATCTCCAGGCTTACTCCATCTTCGTTAGTGGCTTTCATGTGAACGTCATCATTCAGGCGCTGAATCGTAATTTTCATACTGTTGTGAAATAGGTTTGATTAAAGATTTTGTGGTCTGAAAATACCGAATTTTCGTGAGGGATGGCAGAGAGATTGGTGGGTGGATGTTTTGGGAGTGTGTTTAAGGGTAGACCGCATAAAATTTTTATTTGGCGGATTATTCGGGTGTTGCACTATCATAAGTTGGTAATTTACCCGACAAAATGTTGTTTTTGTTTGCTTTGAGGGATTGATTGGTTTATTATCTGGCAGCAGACGTGCAAATGCACTGCCGGTAAATACATGTTTACCTCATTTTCCTCAATCTATGATATCTGCCTTGTTTTGAGTAGATTTACGATATTAACTACAAAATTCTACCAAAATGAAAGACTGGAGAAAACGCATAACGACAAATCCCGATCAATGTGGCGGCAGGCCATGTATCAGGGGCATGAGAATTCGTGTCGTTGACGTATTGGATCTGCTCGCAGCCGGACTCAGTCATGAGCAGATTTTGGAAGAATTGCCTGACCTGGAAAAAGATGATATTGAAGCATCCATCAAGTATGCCCGAGGGAAAATTGATCATCCAGTAGTTGCGGCATGAAGCTTTGGATTGATGCACAACTCTCACCTGCTATTGCCGCGTGGATCAACCTTACATTTAATGATATAGAAGCAAAGTCAGTTCGTGCCCTTGGTCTTCGTGATGCAACAGATCCTGAGATTTTTGAAAAGGTAAAGAAAGCAGATGCAGTTGTCATGAGTAAAGATGATGATTTCATCCAGCTTATTGAGCAAAAAGGTACACCACCAAAACTTATCTGGGTTACTTGCGGTAACACTTCGAATGCTAAAATGAGAGAAATTTTGTCGACAACGTTTCTAAAGGCAAAAGAGCTTTTAGAAAGTGGTGAGAATATCGTTGAAATCAGTGATAAATAAGGTTAACAAAGTGATTCAAGCGGACGAGTTTTCATTTTGAAGTTTTGGAAAATTACTCGTCCGGCCTGTTAGCCGGCTAATCCGTTAAGTATCATAGCAGCAATAAAGCCCGTACTACATATTCCTTGGTAGCACTAAGTCAGTCCGTACTCCCATCAAGCTGGTTGGCAATTCAATCTTTGAGTAGTACTTTAGAGTTGGAAGAACAGTTCTTTAAAAAAAAAGGAGATCTGACAACTCTTAATCTCATCGCTCATCAATGAAAAAATCAGCTTCCCGGAACAGGTTAGATCAAATGTATACTGAGGCATTTCAGCAAAACTGGGAGAGTCTTCTTTTTACGGATTATGGTGGTCAAACATCAACATATGGTGAAGTGGCCAATCAGATTGAGGCGCTAAAAGTCACCCTGAAGAAGGCGGGATTAAAGCCCGGGGATAAGATTGCGATCTATGCTCGGAACTCATCAAACTGGGCCACAGTATTTTTCTCTATTATGGCATTTGAAGGTGTGGTGGTTCCGATTCTTCCTGATTTCACGCCCGAAAATGCTCACCACATATTAGAGCATTCCGGCGCTAAAGCACTGTTCGTGGCAGACTCTCTCTATGCAAACCTGAACAAATCAGAACTGAAAGGATTAAAACTCACGATTTCCACGGATGATTTCAGAATTCTGAATGGCAAATCGAAATCCTCGGACAAATCGGCTATAGATCCATCACTGAAGGTAGAAAAAGAGAATTTTTCATTTCCCGAACGGGGTGACGAAGATCTGTTGATTCTTTCCTATACATCGGGATCGATGGGGTTTTCCAAGGGCGTGATGCTTCCGGTGCGAAGCATTGAATCAAATATTATCTATGCGCGGGAGAATATGCCGCTTAAAGCCGGCGACCGGATTGTCTCCATCTTACCCATGGCACATATATTTGGGCTGGCTTTTGAGAATCTGTTTCCGGTTTCGCTGGGGTGCCACATTATGTTTCTGACCAAAGTACCCACTCCACAGATACTGCTGAAAGCACTTGGAGAAGTAAAACCTCATCTCATTTTGCTGGTTCCGCTGATCATAGAGAAGATCTATAAAAAGCGAATTGTGCCGTCACTTGAAAAACCGGCGGTCAAAGTACTGTTAGCCATACCGGGAATCAGAAACCTGATCTATAAAAAAACGCGGAAAAGCCTGATCGAAAGCTTTGGAGGAAATTTTCATGAAGCGGTAGTTGGCGGAGCAGCGTTAAGCCCTGAAGTGGAAGCCTTTTTCAGAAAAATCGAATTCCCTTTTACGATTGGCTACGGGATGACCGAATGCGGGCCGCTGATCAGTTATGCACCACACGATGAGACAAAGAAAGGATCATCAGGCAGGTTGGTCGACCGGATGGAAGTAAGAATAGACAGCGAAGCTCCATATAAGGATCCCGGTGAAATTCAGGTAAAGGGCCGGAATTTAATGCTGGGTTACTACAACAATAAAAAAGCCAATGAGCAGGCGTTTACAAAAGACGGCTGGTTTAAGACCGGAGACCTGGGGATCACGGATGAAGAGAATTTTATCTTCATCAAAGGACGCAAAAAAAATATGCTGTTGGGACCGAGCGGCCAGAATGTATATCCTGAGGAGCTGGAGTCGCGGCTTATGAATTTTCCGTTTATTCAGGAGTGTGTGATTATTCAGCGCAATAACCGGTTGGTGGCTAAGGTGTACCCAGATGCCGAAATGATGGCGTCGACCCGCACTAAAGAGGAAGATCTTGAGGATATCCTGGAGAAAACGCGTCGCTCCTATAATGAAGCTGTAGCCTCATACGAGCAGCTGTCGGCAATTGAACTTGTGGACCAAGAGTTCGAAAAAACGCCAAAGAAAAATATCAAACGCTTTTTGTACACCTGATTGTCTTGCAGAGCTACGCAGATGAATCCGCGGAGTTTCGAAGAAATTCTGAGGTGAAATGGGAGATAATCTTTAAGCTACAGTAGCATTGGAGAATGGACTTCCCTAAATTTTGAATGGGATTACGGAGATTTAAAAAACAATCCATCAAAGACAATCAACTACTTCATCATGGATAGAAAAGAGTGGTTACTCAAAACCTCACTGTTTACAACAGGAAGTTTAGTAATGGTGAGTAATCCATTATCGCCTTTTGTGGGATGGGCAAAGCGAGCAAACGGCCCCATACCTGTAGAGATTAAAGAAGAAAATGGTTCATTTCAAATATACAGAGGCGGTGAACCGTACTACATCAACGGGGCCGGAGGGGGCGGGCATCTCGAACTCCTGGCATCTATCGGCGGAAATTCAATTCGAAGATGGAGTACAGGACCGGATACTATGAATCTGTTGGACAAAGCTCACAGTCTTGGAATATCCGTTTGCCTGGGACTGAATATGGGCAAAGAGCGGCACGGTTTTAATTACGACGATAAGAAGGCTGTATCATCCCAATTGACAAGAATGCGCGATGAGGTTTTGAAGTATAAAGACCATCCTGCTGTTCTGATGTGGGGAATTGGCAATGAGCTGGATCTCAACTACACAAATCCTAGTGTGTGGCATGCGGTAAATGACGTTTCAAAAATGATACATAATGAAGATCCGCACCATTTAACCACAACCATGATAGCCGGTATAAATCAGGAGAAAGTAGATCATATTAAAGAGAAATGCAGCGATCTGGACTTGCTGTCCGTCAACACGTACGGAGGCCTGACAGCACTTCCCGAAAATGTAAGAAAGTATGGCTGGGATGAAGCTTATATAGTTACTGAATGGGGGCCAACAGGCCATTGGGAATCTCCCCGCACCGAATGGGACGTTGCTATTGAAGAAACATCTACGGTGAAAGCAGAACTTTATAAGGATCGATACCAAGCTTCAATGGGATCTGACAGTGAAAAGTGCCTGGGATCGTATGTCTTTTTGTGGGGACAAAAACAGGAGAGGACGCATACCTGGTACGGAATGTTTATGGAAAATGGCGACCCGATAGAGGTGGTTGATTCTATGCAGTATAATTGGACCGGAACGTGGCCGGAAAAACGAGCTCCCGGTATTGATGACTATCGGCTTGACGGAAAAACAGCTCTCGATAGCATCTACCTGAAGCCGGGTCAACAGGTTGAAGCAGAGGTGCTTCCATTAATTCGATTTTCAGAAAATGTAAGGATTGAGTGGGAAGTTTTTCATGAAAGCACCGACTTGAAGGATGGCGGTGACCGGGAAGAGAAGCCTCCGAAGGTCCATGGTCGATTGAGTCAAGGAGAAGGGACTACAGTTCGGCTCATTGCTCCGGAAAAAGAGAGCCCATACCGCATCTTTGTTTATTTGAAAGACGAAGAAATTAATCGTGTGGCTACTGCAAATATTCCATTTTACGTGCGCAGTTAAATTCAAGTCTGTTCAATTGTATTAAGCGATAGAGTGTAAAGATGTTGAGGGAAATCATTTCGATTTCTCTTTTTAAGCTAGTTTGCGTAAAGAAAAAAATTAAAGATGAAATTGGAGAGCGTTTAAAAAAAAATTATATATTTTCTGTGATGGCACACGTACTGCACACCCCAATTTAAACATCGGGAATGGAATAATATGATGAAAGACACCTTCAAAGCTCAGGAAGAGATGAATAATGTTATTCTGGACAGTATTGGTGAGGCCGTTATTATTATTGAGCCGGGTGGGAGAATCATTAGAAATTGTAACGCTGTAACAGAAGATCTGTTTGGCTACAAGAAAAGTGAATTGATTGGCCGGGAAACCTCGATCCTGCATGTAAGCCGTGAACATTACCGTCAATTTGGGAAAGAGAGTGAAGCCGTTCTGAACCGGGGTGAGGTTTATAAAGGTGAATTTCAGATGAAAAGAAGAGACGGGGGCATCATTGATACCTACCATACGATAAGCTCCCTGCATAGAGAACTTGGTTGGGAAGAGGGCGTAGTAAGTGTGATTAGGGATATTTCGGAGCAAAAAAAAACAGAAAGGCAGCTGCAGAGTAATTTGAAAGAGCGCTCCATACTGTTGGGTGAGATGCATCACAGGGTAAAAAATAATTTAGCTATTATAGCCGGATTGCTCTACATGCAGATTGAAGCCTCCGTTGATGAAAAGGTTGTCGAAAGTCTGAAAACGTCCTACTGTCGACTTCAGTCCATTGCTCAGGTTCATGAACAGCTCTATAAAAAGGCTGAAATGGATGCAAATATATCCCTGGATTCTTATCTGAACCAAATGGCAGAAAGTGTTGATGAGGTCATCATACTGCCGGACAAAAATATTACGATCGACATTGATTGTGGAAGTATCACCATTCCCCTGCTACAGGCTGTGCCCCTCGGCTTACTTCTGTCAGAATTGCTGGTCAATGCCTATAAACACGCTTTTGAAGGTAAGGAAGAAGGGCATATTCAAATAAAAGCCGGGTCTAATCAAGATCAGTTGTTGATCGAAATATCCGATGATGGAATAGGATTACCGAAAGACTTTTCAATAGACTCCTCTTCCATCGGAATGGGTATTGTTCAGACGCTTGCAAAACAGCTCGACGCAGATTTTTCATACTCCTCCATACCGGGAGAAGGAACTACCTTTTTAGTATCATTTACCTTAAATGACTAAATCAGTCAGCCATTTATTCTGACTAATCAAACCGCTTCATCTCCGGATATTGGAATTTTTATATCAATGAGAGACTAAAATTTCTAAAGGATTCTACCAGGCGAATCAGAATAGATTATACGTGAGTTATGCAGGTTACAGACTCAACGGAGTCCACTTCGATAAAAAAACAGATTGAACTATTTATTCCTTATGGAAGTTTAAAAGGCGTAAATGAATAGTAATTTGACAGAATCTGTATGGATAACCGAAAACTTTCGGTGCTTTCCGGAATTTTAATTTTTATTGCAACAGTGGCTCTCTCCTGGTACATCGTTTCCGGCGATGAGGAGGAAGATGAGGCTTCTCAGGAAAATGATGGTGCAGTTGTATTAATGATGGAATATGCACCTCAAACCATTCAATCAACCATCCGTTTTACAGGGCGTGTTGTACCTTTTGATCAGTATGATATTTACGCTGAAATAACCGGTATTTATGAAGGAAGCGACAAGCCGTTTAAAACCGGTACATCGTTTAATAAGGGAGAAGTGCTCCTTCGAATGAATGATGATGAAGAACAGCAGGACCTGGAAGCTGCCCGATATGAATTTGCGGCTCTAATCTCTCAAATCCTGCCGGATATAAGCATCGATTATTCTGCACATTACGATAAATGGCAGGCCTATCTGGATGAACTGGATGCAACAGATTCCCTGCAGCCACTGCCGGAAGTGGATGACCGTCAGTTCCGGATGTTTTTGAACCGCGAGAACGTATACAGCCGATTTTCGTCTATACGCAGACAGGAAGTCAGACTTCAGAAATATACCATTCGCGCTCCGTATGATGGAGTTGTAACAGATCATGCCATCAATCCCGGAGCATTGGTACAAAACGGCCAACAGTTGGGTCAATTTACCGGAGTGGAAAATCTTGAAATTGAGGCCTCAATCCCGGCGTCTAAGGCGAGATACATCTCTGTGGGAGATGAAGTGACTGTTCAAACAGAGGGATACAATTCGGATCAGTATAGTGCGGTAATCAGTCGAAAAAACGCTGTGATTGATCCGGGCACTCAGAGCTTGAAAGTGTATATGGAAATTTCAGGATCTGAATTTGAGCCGGGGAATTACCTCGAGGGAGAAATTATGGGGCAGAGCTTTGATGAAGCGTTTAAAGTGCATAAAGATATTCTTGTCCGGGATAATGAACTCTTTGTTGTGGAAAATGACAGGTCAAAACTCCAGACTGTTGAGTTGCTGGCAAGTGCTGGCGACAGTATGATTGTAACCGGACTCGAACCCGGAACAAAGATCATTGATGAGTTTAGAAATGCGGCCTTTGAAGATGCGAAAGTGACGGAACGGGAGGATCAGTAAATGCGAAATATGATCCGCTTTTTTGTGAAGCATGTTGCTTTGGTCAACCTGTTGATTTTGGTAATCCTTTTTTTTGGCGCGCTCGCAGCTTTTAATCTATCTTCATCCTTCTTTCCGGAGCAGCAGACTCGTTTTATCAATGTACAGGCTGTATATCCGGGAGCTTCTCCCATTGAAATGGAAGAGAGTATTGTTCTGAAAATTGAAGACAATGTAAAAGCCGTTGACGGAGTGAAAGAGATCACCTCCCGCACCGAGGAGGACCGTACTACGGTAACGGTTGAAATAGAGACCGGTATCGACCCGAATGTAGCTCTCCAGGAAATTAAAAACGAAGTGGACCGCATCAGCACATTTCCATCCGGCCTTGAGGAACTGACTGTTTCAAAGGAAGACCAGGTGAATCCGGCGGGACAGATGGTACTTCGCGGAGATGTATCCGTAACAGCACTTCAGGAACTGGCGGATCAGGTAGAGGACGAGCTTCGTAAATATGACAATATTTCTCGCGTCAGTATTTTCGGATACAACGACCCGGAAGTGGAAATCAGCGTGCGGGAATCTGCCCTCAGAAATTATGGACTCTCGATCGATGATATTTCAAGTGCCATTGCCGCAGAAAATATCCGATCAACCGGAGGTATTCTTCGCGGAAGTGAGCTTGAGTATCGGATTCGTGTTGAGCAGAGAGACTACTACGCTACAGGATTCAAAGATATTCCCGTGGTTACCCGTGATGATGGAACCATTATACGGTTGAGTGATGTGGCTTATGTTGAAGATGATGTTGAAGAGGGGGCTCAGCGTGTTTTTCTGGACAGAGAGCGTTCCATAAATATATCGGTGAACACCACCAACAATGAAGATATCCTGATGGCGTCAGAGAATATCAAAGAGTATATCGAGAAGTTTAACGAAGGCCGTTCAGACGTTGAATTGATTTTGGTGGATGATGCCACTCAAAATCTGAGGGAAAGGATTGGCCTGTTGCAGTCTAATGGACTCATTGGGGCAGCGCTGGTTATACTGCTTCTGGGAATGTTTTTGCGTGTCCGTCTTGCCTTTTGGGTTGCATTAAGTATACCGATCTCGCTTTGCGGAATGTTCATTCTGGCGACCTGGTACGGTCTCACAATCAATGTAATCTCACTGTTTGGGATGATCATTGTGATCGGTATTCTGGTGGATGACGGGATCGTGGTTGGAGAGAATATCTTTCAGAAGTACGAGGAAGGATTGACGCCGATAAAAGCCGCTGTGGAAGGCACAATGGAAGTTGTACCGGCTGTAACATCCGCAATTATTACATCTGTTCTGGCATTTTCTTTCTTCTTTTTTATTCCGGGACAACTTGGAGAGTTTTTCTCTGACGTAGCGTTTGTGGTATCCGCAACGCTGATTGTATCGCTGATTGAGGTATTTATTTTTCTGCCTGCACATCTCGCTCACTCCAAATCGCTCAAGAAAAACGGATCAAACGGACGGTTTCAGGAGAAAGTTGCAAACTCGATTAAAACATTTCGGGACCGCTATTATGTGCCTGCATATAAATTCTCTCTTCGAAATAAAACCTTCGTCTTTTTCTGTACGCTCTCTGTACTGGTGTTTACCTTTGCAGCGATTAACGGTTCTATCATTCGCACTACTTTTTTCCCGGAGATTGAAGGCAACAGTATTTCGGTAGAAGTGCTACTCACCCGGGCGATAAACGTTGAGTATACTGAGCGGCAGGGTGAACGGATGGTGTCTGCCGGTGAGAGACTCAATGAAAAATATCAGGAAGAGTTCGGTACCGACGAAGATATCATTCGGAATATTGAGATGAGAGTGGGTTACGAAACCAACGAACTGAACATGACCTATTATCTCATGTCTTCGGAAGAGCGTCCCATTCGAACTTCAGAAATTATAGCTGATTTACGAGAGGAAGTTGGGGAGATTCCCCGGGCAGAGCGTGTTTCGTATGAAGGGGGTTCACCTTTCGGTAAACCGGTCGCCATTTCACTGTTTTCTTCCAACTTTGACGAACTGAACCGGGCAGCCGACACGCTGATGGAGGAGATGAGAAGTAATCCGAATTTGGCAGATGTTCTTGACAACCGGGATGATGAAGAACCTGAAATCCATATTGAGCTGAAAGATCAAGCCTATGCACTTGGCCTGTCAACCGCCGAGGTGAGCCGGCAGGTGAGAGACGGATTTTTCGGGAATGAAGTTCAGAGATTACAGCGTGGAAAAAATGAGGTCCGGGTTTGGGTACGATATGATGTAAATGAGCGCAGGAGTGAAGCGGATATTCTGAATATGGAGATCACGGATGCATCCGGTAACCGGCACCCGCTGAGTGAACTGGCAAATTTGAGCTATCAGCAGGGATTGGTGGCCATCTATCACCGGGATGGAGTTAGAGAGGTACTTGTAGAGGCGGATGTTGCGGATCCCACCGTATCGGCTCCGGAAGAACTCAGTAACCTTGAGAACAGTGTTCTTCCCGAAATAATATCTACATATCCATCCATCAGTTACTCACTGCAGGGTGAGGCTCAGGAAACCGGCGAAGTATTCAGTGCTGCACAAACAGTACTGCCTGTGATTTTACTTCTGATCTTTACGGTAATCGTGTTCACATTTAAATCCATTTCCCAGGCGCTCGTGATTATTACCATTATTCCATTTGGAATAATTGGTGCGGTTTGGGGGCATTATATCCACGGAATTCCATTGGGTATACTCTCCCTGCTTGGGATTATAGCTTTGATTGGAATTTTGGTCAACGATGGACTCGTACTTGTAACGGCTTATAACGACTATCTGAGGAAAGGGATGGACGTGTACGAGGCCATTACAGAAGCCGGGCGATCTCGTTTCCGTCCGATTATTCTAACAACTGCAACAACGGCAGCCGGTCTGGCACCTTTAATTCTGGACCAAAGTTTTCAGGCTCAGTTCCTGATTCCCATGGCGGTGAGCGTTGCCTACGGATTGTTGGGAGCCACATTTATTTTGCTGATTTTACTACCCATTCTGCTCATTACCGCAAGTAACTTGATTCGCACGGCACACTGGATTTGGGAAGGTGAGTGGATTTCCATTGAATCGGTTCAGCCTGTTGTGAAAGATTTAAACTGGGAGCGTGAAAATGAAGAATAGAACGATTTACCTGTTTGTCATTTTATTTTTTATACCGGTTCTGGCGGTAGGTCAGAACGCGGACGAATTGTCCCTGAGTGATGCGATTAACAGAGCTCTGGAGGAGAATCACTCCATCATCATTTCCAGAAATCTCGCAGAGATTGATGAAAACAGTGCCACGCCGGGAAATGCCGGTTATCTGCCAAATCTTTCTCTGAACAGTTTATACAGCGAATCGATTGAGGATTCCAGGCTGGATTTTACCAATCAGGAAGGGCAGGATGTAAACGAAAGCCGATCAACCCGGTATAATGCCAGCCTCGACCTGGAGTGGGTACTGTTTGATGGGTTTGGTAACCGGTACAGGCTGCAGTCACTTCAAAGAAGCCGCGACCTTGGTGAAGTTCAAAGCAGACAGGAAATTGAGACGACACTTCTTCAGGTCATTGAACGGTATCTGGAAGTGAGTACACAGGCACAGTTGCTCGATGTAACGGAGCAAGCAGTTGAGATTTCTAACGAGCGATATCAACGGGCAAAGAGAAATTTTGAAGCGGGCGGCGGTTCCCAGGTTGATGTGCTGAATGCGGAAGTGAATTTGAATCAGGATAGCGTGCGGGTGGTAGAAACTGAGGTGAATCTGAATCAGGCCAAACGGAATTTGCAGGTGTTGTTAGGCGATAATCCTTCCGGAGATGTTACGGTTCAGCAGGATTTCGAACTTCGAGAACAACTTTTACTTGAGGATCTTATGCAGGAAGCCACTTCGCGGAATGCGCAATTGAGATCAGCCGCGATTGAATTTGAGCAGGCACAACTTCAGCTTCAGGAAACCCGGTCAGGTCGATACCCCCAAATATCCACCAATGCAAGCTACAATTACAGCAGACAGGAGAGCGATGCGGGTCAGTTCACCTTTCAGGAAACCGATGGATTCAGTGCCGGTCTTACATTCAGTCTTCCGATTTTTGATGGCTTCAGGCGAAATATTTCCGTTCAAAATGATAAAATCCGGGTTAAAAACAGTGAAGAGCAACAGCGTCTAACTGAGAAAGAGATCGAAAGTGCACTCTTAAATGCGCATGAACTGTACACAACAAATCTCTATTTATTGGAAAAACAGCAGGTTAATGTTGAGACAGCAGAATTGAATTTTGAACGAACCGAGCTGGCATTTGAGCAGGGACAGGTTTCGAATACCGATTTCAGAGAGGCTCAGCTCAACCTGCTTGAAGCACGTCAGGATCTGATATCTCAGCGTGTTGAAGCAAAACTTTCAGAAATTGAGCTGCTTCAGATATCGGGGCAGATTTTAAACCGGTTACCGGGACAGTAAATTCAAAATCTGGCGAAATGCCTTAAAGATTCTGAAAATGGTTTTAGGTTACGGCTCCGCCACAACTGCTTCCCGCTCCGGCTGTGCAGCCAAAACAGTGTTGATCGGTTACGATCTCCCGGTTATTCAGCTTTTCCAGGTCCCAGTCTTTGATATGATCCGGCGCTCCGTGATTGGTCTTCATCTTCAGCATCTGATTAAAGTCGCAGTCGTAAAGGGAGCCGTCCCAGCCAATAGAGATCGTATTCCGGCACATCACTCCCATGGCGGCAGAAGGGTTGAACGAGGTGATCAGTTTTTCCATGTACTCTTCCAGATTGTCACTCTCAACTAAAAAGTTTAGATAACGGCTGATCGGAAGGTTAGTGATGGTAAACAGATCGTTGAACACAATCCCGTGATCTTTCCAGAGGCGCTCTTTGTACTGCTGTTTCAAACTCTCCTGATCGCCCGGCAGAAATGCTCCGACTGGATTGTAAACAAGGTTCAGCATTAGCCCGGAATCCTCTTTCCCATAGCCGATTTCATTCAGCAGCTTCAGCACTTTCATTGATTTGTCGTAGGTTCCTTCGCCTCGTTGGATATCGGTTCTTCGTTTGCTGTAAAAAGGCAGTGAACAGGTGATCTCCACACCGCGATCGGCCATGAACTTTGGGAGATCCTCAAATTTTCGGGTATCCAGAATGGTGAGGTTGGACCGAACAATGATGTGCTTTCCCAGTTTTGAAACTTCATCGACAAACCAGCGAAAGTGCGGATTCATCTCGGGTGCACCGCCTGTCAGATCAACTGTATCAATATCTGAATCTTTCAGGGCACCCAGGCACTGTTGAAGGGTCTCTTTGGTCATGATCTCCTTTCGGTCGGGCCCGGCATCCACGTGGCAGTGCTTACAGGTCATGTTACACATATAGCCAACGTTGATCTGAAAGATCTCGATACCGGTTGGTTTCAGAGGATGGAGCCCGATATTCTCCAGTTTATCCTCAAACTTGTCGAATGATTTAATTTTTTCAGTGTGGTTGTTAATCACATCCAGCTGGACGGCCGGGTCGGATAGTGAATGGCTCTGTGCAATAAGGGACTTCATAATTCTTTAGTAAAAATTGAAAAGGCAAAAGTGAATTAAAATCTCCCCTTGAGGGGAGTACCGCTGTAAGGCGGGGAGGGGTGTTGCTCAATTTTTGATCTTAAAAAATCTGACACTCCTCTTTGTCTCCCCTATTTAGGGGAGAATTATTAGGTGACTCTACAATTGGTATAACTCATATCTCAAATCTCAGGTCTCATATCTGAAATCTACATACTCAGTTTGTCCACTTTGTTCATCATCTGAACGCCGTGTACCAGTGAGGCTCCTCCGCGAATGGCAGTCGCAACGTGAACGGCTTCCATCATCTGTTCTTCTGAACATCCTTTTTCAAGAGTGTCTTCGGTATAGGCGTCAATACAGTATGGGCATTGAACAGCGTGAGCAACAGCCAGGGCAATCAATGATTTCTCCCGGGCGGTTAATGCTCCCTCTTCAAAAACAGCTCCATAGTAATCGAAAAATTTCTTTCCCAGCTTTTCCTGAAAGTCGGATACATTGCCAAATTTTTTTAAGTCCTCGGGGTTGTAATAGGTTTTGTCCATGTGGTATTCAGTTTCAATTGTTTTAAGAGTTCTATTCGTACAATTCATTAAAGATTCAAGCGTACGCTGTCAGATATTATCGTAGACAACTTTCAGTGGAAGTTCATTCATAGAATTCAGACGATTTATAACGTCAGGATATTACCAAAATGATTGAGTTCAAATATCACAATCATATAGATG
The DNA here is from genome assembly GCF_002834295.1 of Rhodohalobacter barkolensis. NCBI lineage: Bacteria > Pseudomonadati > Balneolota > Balneolia > Balneolales > Balneolaceae > Rhodohalobacter > Rhodohalobacter barkolensis. Next base: position 184,845 of record NZ_PISP01000002.1, read on the forward strand.
TGGAGAAGTATGGGGCATCATTATAAAGATTCTGATTAATCGAGTATACGTCTGAGGTAATTGATTTGTCCCAGATGATACATCAAATGACCGGAAAGGTGAATCAGAAAGAAGCCGTAGGTCATTGGATATCCAAAGAGAGCCTCGGGGAAATCTTCATTTAGCTGTTCTGCATCCATTTTACTGAGCACAGATGATACAACCTCACGTGTCTCTTTGACTTGCTCTATAAGCTCAAGGCGAGGAACATTGCTCAGACTGAATTCAGCCGGCCGATCGCGCTCGTAGCCGGTATTCCCAATTTTGGCGCCGATGTAATATTTCAGATTTCCACAGAGATGCAGGCAGAGATTCCCGGCGGAGTTGGTTACGTTTCCGTCTGTTCTCCAGAGATTCTCTTCCTGATCAAATGTATTTATTTCAGATGTTAACCGATCCAGATCCCGGATTAATATTTTTCTAAAATCTTCAACCATCATTTGATCAGGGGTTAGAATGAATAAAGTGAATTCTCAATGAAGACCATATATAAGACAATAAATATTCAGATAAAAAATTGAGTACTTAACTTATGAACCAAATATTTAGGCTGTTCAGGTGAAAATTGGAGGAAAGAGGATAAAATGTGTGTATTAGATCCTTTTCTTCTTGCATAGAGATTCGAATCTCGTATTTTCAGCAATTGATGCATCAAACATTAACGAAAAAAGGTTAACGTGGCTGACGAAAAGAAAAAAAACGAGGATGAAGTCCCCGAGCCTGAAGGCAGGGGCACACTTTTTGACAAATTTCTAAATTTTATTGAAAAGGCAGGGAATAAACTTCCTGACCCGGCAATGCTCTTCTTTTTATTATTGGTGATTGTATGGGTGTTTTCTGCACTTCTTTCACCCATCGATTTTGGGGAGGTTCATCCCCGGACCGGTGAAGCATTGAATGTTCAAAATATGCTTACCGGAGAAAATTTAGCCTCTTTTCTGGCGAACATGATTGAGACATTTGTGCTCTTTGCTCCGCTTGGTATAGTGCTTGTAGCCATGTTGGGTGTGGGTGTTGCAGAGCATTCCGGCTGGATTGATGCCGGATTGAAAAAGCTGCTTGGTTTTACGCCAAAGGCTTTGCTGACCCCAATGCTGATTCTAATCGCGATTGTGAGTCACACGGCCGCTGATGCAGGGTATGTACTTGTTATTCCGTTGGGTGGTGTGATTTTCTATGCTGCCGGCAGACATCCGCTGGCCGGTATTGCCGCGGCATTTGCCGGGGTGAGCGGTGGTTTTTCGGCAAACTTTATTCCGTCGGCGATCGATCCCCTCTTGATGAGCTTTACCCTTGAAGCAGCAAGAATTTTGGATCCCGAAATTATGCTGAATCCGCTCAATAACATTTATTTTACTGCTCTCTCAAGTATTTTGATTGTCTCTGTCGGTTGGTATATCACCGATAAAATTGTGGAACCGCGCCTTCAAAGCGTTGAAGTTGATGGCGACGAGGAAGACATGCCACAAATGGAAGAGGTTTCTGATAGAGAGAGCCGTGCATTCTGGTTTGGTTTTGGTGCCATGATTCTTGGTTTTATAGGCCTGTTTATTTGGGCGTGGCCGGAAGGTTCCTCACTGCGTGATCCAAGCTGGGATAATCCGGAAGTGAGTTCACTCTTCTCTTTTAATGCACCGCTGATGCAGGCGATTGTACCACTCATTTTTATTCTGCTGCTGATCCCGGGTGTTGTCTACGGGTACGCTTCAGGGAAGTATAAGTCATCGAAGGACATGATTGATAACATGACCAAGTCGATGGAAAGCATGGGCTATTATGTTGTGATGGCGTTCTTCTGTGCACTCTTTATTGATGCGTTCGCCAAATCAAACATCGGTCTCTTGATTGCTTTAAAAGGTGCAAATTTCCTTCAGGCACTCGCACTGCCGGGACAGATTACGATTGTTGGAATTGTCTTCTTAAGTGCATTTGTGAACATTCTTGTGGGATCAGCTTCGGCCAAGTGGGCACTGATAGCACCAATTTTCGTACCGATGCTCATGCAATTGGGAATTTCTCCAGATTTAACTCAGGCAGCGTATCGAGTAGGTGATTCTGTATCAAACATTATCACACCGCTTCTTCCTTACTTCCCGCTCGTGGTTGTTTTCTGTCAGCGATATGCCAAGAAAACAGGAATTGGTACACTTATTTCGATGATGCTCCCGTATTCAATCATCTTCCTGGTTACCTGGACCATCTTCTTGCTGATCTACTGGTGGATAGGAATTCCGCTCAGTTTTGAAGCGAATTATGTGTATCCCGCAAATTAGTAGCAGGTAGAAAGTATCAAGTATTGAGACAGTTGAATTGTAAATGAAAACTGTCTCAATACTTACTACCTGATACTTAATACATATAAAACTATTTTTTACTTCTTACAATCAGTTCTTGAAATACTGAATCTAGTGGAATATTGCGCTCTACTAGTAAAACCATCAAGTGGTAGATGAGGTCTGCAGATTCGTAAATCACTTCGGAATCTTTCTTGTTTTTTGAAGCGATGATTGTTTCAATAGCTTCCTCACCCAGCTTCTGGGCTATTTTATCAATTCCTTTTTTGAAAAGTCGAGTTGAATAGGATCCTTTCGGCAAATCCTTTTTTCGATCAATCAGTACACGTTCGAGGTCGTATAGAAATTCTATTTCTTGCTTAGCCATTCTTTTAAATACGTTTATATAGTCAATTCAATATTCTAACTTCAATTCCATTTTCTGCCATCTCCTTTTTCAAATCAGAGATCTCAATTTCTCTGAAATGGAAGATACTGGCAGCGAGTACAGCGTCTGCATTTCCCTTTGTTACAGCTTCTATACAGTGCTGAATTGTTCCTGCGCCACCACTGGCAATTACCGGAATTGTTACCTGTTCATTTACAATTTTCAATAACTCGTTATCAAAACCGGACTTTGTTCCATCGCGGTCCATACTGGTCAACAGTATTTCGCCGGCTCCAAGTTGTTCTGTTTTTTTGATCCACTCAATGGCGTCCAGTCCTGTCGGTTCTGATCCGCCCTTTACAAAGACTTCCCAATGATCACCAACTTTTTTGGCGTCAACAGCGGCCACAATTGCTTGCGAACCGAATGCGTCGGAAGCTCGGGTAATTAAATCGGGATCACGGACAATGGCACTGTTCAGAGATACCTTATCCGCACCGGCTTTTAATATCTCTTCAATTTCATCAACGGTTTTAATACCGCCTCCAACCGTAAATGGGATGTTGATGTGAGCCGCAATCTCTTTTACCAAATGTACCAATGTGCGTCGTTTCTCTTTGGTTGCAGTGATATCGAGAAAAACCAGTTCATCGGCGCCTTCTTCCGTGTAGCGCTGAGCAAGCTCTACAGGATCACCGGCATCCCGCAACCCGACAAAGTTCACCCCTTTAACGGTACGGCCGTCTTTGATGTCCAGGCAGGGAATGATTCGTTTTGTAAGCATATAAAGCGTAAAGAGTTAATCAGCTTTAAAAAATAGTGAAAATGATTGTCAATTCATTTTATTTATGAATTAGAAGAATGGAGGTGAGCCAGATCTTCCAGGCCGATGTGACCTTCGTAGTAGGCTTTGCCAACCACAACTCCATGAATCTCAAGATTACTCAACCGGATAAGATCCTGTAAACTTGAAACTCCACCGGAGGCGATCCAATTGAGATTCGGGAATCGGTTTTGAAGATCTTTATACATGTCAAAATTAGGGCCGCTCAACATTCCATCTCTTGAGATGTCTGTGCTCAAAACAGATTTCAAACCGGCCTCAATCATCGGATTCAAAAATTCTTCAATCGGTTTATCAGAAGTTTCCAGCCATCCGCCGTATGCCATTTTCCCATCTTTCAGATCGAGTCCGAGAATAATCTCATCGGGATTATTTTGAATGGCTCCTAAGAATTCATCCGGCTTTTTTACTGCCATAGACGAGCAGATGATTCCACTTAGACCGGCATCCAAAAGTTGTTGAATATCGTTTTGAGATCGAACACCACCACCGGTTTGAACAGTGAGCCCAAGTTCGTTAATAATCGTTCTAATAATGGGAAGGTTTACAAAAGATCCGCTTTTCGCACCGTTCAGATCTACAACGTGAATGTGGGTAAAACCTGCCGTTTTAAATTTTGCGGCTTCCTCGATAGGATTGTGATTATAGACAGTTTTTTTGCTGTAATCTCCTTTTTGCAGTCGCACAACCTGTCCATCAAGCAGGTCAATTGCCGGGATGATGTTCATAAAAAAAGTACCGTTGAATTAAATGATCAAGTGTGGGTAAAGGTAAGAAATTATGCAATTGCCTGAAGCAAGAAACCGACCGCTCCTTTATTTAAATCAGGCCGTTTTTTTCGTTGAATTTTTTACAATATCTACAAAATTCTGAAGCAAAAGTGAACCCACTGTACCCGATTTCTCAGGATGAAATTGCACACCCATGAAATTATCTTTTGCCACTACTGCACAGAAATCCTTGATGTATTTACATGTTGCAAGGGTATACTCGTTGGCAGGAGCATAATAGCCGTGCACATAATAGAGAAATTGTTTGTTATCGATTCCCTTGATCAATGGATGATCTATTTGAGGTTCGAAACGATTCCATCCCATATGCGGAACCTTTGCTTTTGAGGCGTCAAATTTCTTCAATTTGCCGGGTATCAACCCAAGTGTGTCACTTTGTCCTTCTTCTGAAGACTCATAGAGTAACTGCATTCCAAGACAGATACCCAGGACGGGTTTTTGTGTATTTTTTAACCATACATCAAGATCTCGTGAGCGAAGGTCATCCATAGCGGCTCCGGCATGCCCAACTCCCGGGAAAATAATACCGTCTGCACTGTCCAATTCTTCAGAATTGTCTGAGATGAAATAGTCTGCATTAAGTCGTTCAAGTGCGTTTGCTACCGAAGCGAGATTTCCGGCCTGATATTTAATAATTCCTATCAACGTTCTGGGTGCTTCTAAAAAGTTTAAATTGGGTTAAATAGTGCCTTTTGTTGAAGGGAGGATGCCCCTGGTACGCTCACTCCGGGTTATGGCAAAACGCAGGGCTCTGGCAAAACCTTTGAAAGTAGCTTCAATGATGTGGTGATCATTTTTTCCGTTAGCGGTAACATGCAGGGTTGCCTTTGCGTTCATGGCCAGGGTATAATAAAAGTGTTCTAACATTTCGGTAGGAAAATCACCTACGTATTCACGCTTTAAATCAACATTATACTGCAGGTAGGGTCGGTCGGAAAGGTCGATGGCGACCGTTGCCTGAGCTTCGTCCATTGGCAATACAAAGCCGTAGCGCTGAATCCCGGCTTTATTGGTCGACACAGCTTTGCTGATGGCTTGACCCAGTGCAATAGCGGTGTCTTCTATCGTGTGGTGTTCATCTACTTCCAGATCACCTTTGCAGGTAATTTCAAGATCAATCAAACCGTGTTTGGCAATTTGATCCAGCATATGATCGAAGAAATTCAGGCCCGTTTTAATTTCACTTTTCCCGCTTCCATCCAGGTTGATGTTTATATGGATATCCGTCTCTTTAGTGGTTCGATTAATCTCCGCTTTTCTGAATGGAAAAAGTATCCGGCGCACCAGTTCAGTCCATGATTCTGATTTGCTCAGAATCTCATCATCCTTCTGGAACAGGTATAAATTTTCGGACCGTGTGATTTTAGCATCGGCATCTTTCCCGGTTTCAGTAGACTGAAAACCTTCATTTTCAAGCAGGGATTTTTGGTGTTCAGATAACTCTGAATCAGTCCAGGCCATTTGGTGGCCATGCTCTTTTAAATATCCTAACCCGTAAATAACTCCCGGCGCAAGTAGGAACTCATTTTTACCTTTAAGTGCCGATGATTCAATTTGAATGATCATAATATTGAGCAGTTTTAGAGTGTTAGCCTACAATTTCCCTGAGGGCCTTCAGGAATTTTACGTTCTCATCGGGCATGCCAATCGTTACACGCAAACAATCCTCACAAAGCGGTTCATTTCCGCGATAGCGAACAATGACGCCGCGCTCGGCAAGTTGGCGGTAGACTTCTTTTGCATTTTTAATTTTGAATAGGATAAAATTAGCATTCGAAGGGTAAACCTTGGTCACGGCATTACTATGGCTCAACTGCTCAGCAACGTAGTCTCGTTCATCCTTGATTGCATTGATATTAAACTTCATCAATTCCATGTCATCAAACACTTTCAGAGCTGTATCCGCTGTCAATTTGTTGATATTGTAAGGAGCTTTCACGCGCAGCATGTAGTTGATGATATCGGGGTTAGAAATGGCAACTCCCAATCGAATTCCGGCCAGGCCAAATGCCTTTGAAAACGTTTGAAGTACAACCAGATTCGGATACTGCCGTACCATTTGAGCCATCGATTCCTGCCGGCTGAAATCGATATAGGCTTCGTCCACTACTACGATTCCTTTAAATTTTGCTACCAATTTCAGCAGGTCGGTTCGCTTCAGATCATTTGCTGTAGGATTATTTGGAGAACAGAGAAATAACAGCTTACTGTTTTCATTCGCTTCTTCTATGATCTCATCCGTCCGCAGCTGAAATTTTTCAGTCAGTAAAACTTCCTGTACAGCTACGTTATTGATGTTTGCAGCAACTTTGTACATGCCATAAGTGGGTGGAGTGATGAGAATTGAATCCTTGCCGGGTTCACAAAAAATCCTCATCAACAGATCAATCGGTTCATCGCTGCCCACGCCTAAAAAGATATGTTCAAGATCCACACCCCGATAGTCGGCAATTTTCTGTCGCAGTGCATCCTGTGTGGGCGAAGGGTATCGATGGAGATCCAGTGAGTTTCGCAACGGTGCGCCATAGCTGTTTTCATTGGCATCCAATAGTGTGCCGCTGTCAAAATCATCGCGGGCACTGCGGTAAGGTGTTAATTTGCGAATGTTATCTCGAACAAAGCTATCGATATCAAACATGGAAGTTCTGACTCAGTGATTAGTTTTTAATTTTTTCAGACGAAGCGTTACTGCGTTTTTATGAGCCTGGAGCCCTTCAATTTCAGCAAGTGTTTCAACTGTTGGACCCAAATTTCGTAATCCCTCTTCAGAGATTTTCTGCATGGTGATAAACTTTTGAAAGCTATGCAGCGATACACCGCTATACATTTTAGCATAGCCATACGTAGGCAGTGTGTGGTTGGTTCCGGATGCGTAATCACCCATGCTTTCAGGAGTCCAGGGACCGATAAATACAGATCCGGCATTTGTGACGTTCTCTGCCAGCTTTTCAGCGTCTGCAGTGTTTATGATAAGATGCTCCGGCGCATATAGGTTCGAAAACCGCATGGCATCTTGCGTAGTGTCTGCCGTGATTATGAAACTTTTACTCAGTGCTTTTTCAGCGAACTCTTTTCGGGGCAGTTCATTTAACTGCAATTCTACTTCTTGTTCAATGGCCCGGATATCGGCGTCTTCTGTGATGACTAACACGGACTGGCTGTCGGAGCCGTGTTCGGCCTGAGACAGCAGGTCCGATGCAATAAAAGCGGGGTCTGCGGTTTTGTCGGCAATGACCAATACTTCTGAAGGTCCTGCCGGCATATCGATGGAAACCATTGCTTCGCTATTCTGAAGAATCATTTTTGCGGCAGTCACATATTGATTTCCTGGACCAAAAAGTTTATCCACTTTTGGAATGGACTCAGTTCCGAATGCCATACCTGCAATAGCCTGAGCTCCACCTGCTTTCACAATTTTTTCGGCGCCAATTCTTTTTGCAATGTAGATAATCGACTCCGGAATATTTCCGTTTTTATCCGGCGGTGTGGCAATAACTATGGTTTTGCAGCCGGCTACCATGGCGGGAACGCCGAGCATCATGGCTGTTGACGGGAGCGGTGCAGTTCCTCCCGGTATGTAAAGGCCAACACGTTCAATCGGTTTAGCAACTCTCCTGCAAACAACACCCGGCATGGTTTCCACTTCCAGGTCCATTGAGTTCTGATGCTTATGAAACAGAAAAATATTATTGAGTGCCTGATCGATCGCAGCCTGAACTTTTGGCTCAAGCTCAACGGTAGCTTCATCTGGATTGAGAGTGATCTCATCCAGGTCAACCCCATCAAACTTGCTGGTGTATTTCCGGATGGCTTCGTCACCGCCTTTTTCTACATCATCCAGGATCGGCTGAACCTGACCAAAGACCGAAGTAAAATCCATCTTAGGGCGCTTACAGAGCTTCTCAATATCTGTATCAGTCAGGTTTTTGAGTAAGTAATTTTTCATGATTTTAACATTCAGTTTTTTCAAGACTCAAGACTCAAGACTCAAGACTCATATCTCAAATCTCATATCTATTCATCAAGCAATCATCGATTCAATGGGCAAGACAACAATGCCGGTCGCGCCTGCATCTTTGAGGTTTTCCATCAGATCCCAAAAAGTAGTAATTGTAATTACGGTGTGAATGGCTACCATTCCGTTATCGGCCAGAGGCATTACAGTCGGGCTCTTTAAAGACGGAATAATGTCTTTGATCTCATCAACGGCTGATTCCGGTGCATTCATCATAATATACCGGCTTTTCTCAGCTTTTTGATACCCCTCAATCCTCTGCAGGAATTTCTCGATCAGCGCCTGTTTCCCTTCAGAAAGTGGCTTGTTAGTTTTAACTAATTGCGTTTCCGAATCAAATATCGTTTCAAGTTCCTGCAGCCCGTTTGCTTTTAATGTTCCGCCTGTGGAAACCAAATCAGTGATGACATCGGCTATCTCAAGACGAGGGGCAATTTCAACAGAACCTGAGAGTGTAACGATATCAGCCGACAGCCCCTTGCTTTCAAGAAATTTACGGGTTAATACCGGGTAGCTAGTTGCAATTCTTTTGCCATTCAGATCTGCTGCCGACTGAATGTCACCGGCTTTTGGAGCTGCAATAGATAGTCGGCAAACCCCGTAATCAAGACCACGCAAAATAGTGACGTCCGCTTCATCTTCGGCCACGGTATTCGCTCCAACAAAACCAAGATCACAAACTCCATCTTCTACATATTCGGGAATATCGTCATCCCGGATCAACAGAAGTTCTACGTCAAAATTTCGGCATTTAACCAATAGGCTTCGTTTGTAGTCATCAAACTTTAATCCGATCCCTTCCAGCAGGTTAAGTGTTTTGTCGGTTAGCCGTCCGCTTTTTTGAACAGCAATGCGCAGTGAGGTGGATGAATCCAGGGTTCTCATAGTGAAAGTATTAATGTTTAAAATTCAATTGGAAAATGTGAAAATGGGTTAGAACTGTGCGAAATCGTGAGAAGAAAACGGTTAGTGATGGTGATGCACAGAATGCCCGTGACTTCCGGTATGGAAGTGGTGGTGGGAAGAGATATAGATAATTTGTTTTTTCACAGTCCAAAATTATGCATTTCAATGTTAGGATGCCAAGAATATTGTAAAACAGAAAAAATGTGGCTGATCATTCCTTGGGAAGCATAAAAAAACCCGACCTCAATAAAGAGATCGGGTTTTAGAATTTTCAAGCTGATTTTGTAGTTACTCACCGCCGGCAGCTTCCAGAGATACAGTATCAATCACTGTTGTGTCTGGAGCGGATACTTCAATGTTTGAGATTACGGTCGAATTGAAATCTTCACTGCTTGGTTTCACTGAAATCTGGTATGATCCGGATTGCAAACCGATGATAAGGAAGTCTCCTTCGTCGGAAGCCTGGGTACCGCCTAATGTGTCATCATCAGATATGGCATAAACCCACGGAAGAGCTTCTGCAGGCTCTATGGCCCCACCGATTGCCCCTGTTTGTGCAAGGTTAACGGCTTTGATCACTGGTTTTAAGTTGAATCTTCCGGAGTTCCCCGCTTTCACAATCGATCGCGAAGCATCAAAATCAAGCAGAAGTGTGTAGGAGCTGCCGCCCTCTATCTCTGCATCGAGTTGTAATTTTAGTCCGGATTGCTGAGCACTTGGTGTAGATAAGTGGTGAGTTTCGCCATTGATAACCAACTCATTTTGATCGCCCAGAATGAGCCGCATTTGGTTATAGGAGCCGGGTTCCAGTTCAGCCTCACCCAATATTTCATAGTTTCCATTTGTGAGTTCAAGCAGGTTTAAACGAACAGGCTGATCATTAATGGTTCTCCATCCATTATCTTCTTCTTCGGCATCGGACTGTTTGTGCACGCGCACTTCCTGAACATCAATCCAAACCTCTTCATAATCACCCGGTGCATCGGTTAACAGCACTTTCATTGTGCCTGGCTCGTTCGATAGATCGCTGGATAAATCGCAGGATGCGAACAGAAATATTCCCGCAATTATCATAGATATTGTACTTAGTAATCTCATCTTTTTACTCTCAATTTTGTTTGTATTTTGACGTCGGTTCAGTCTATTTTAGGTTCTCTTTATAAAAAATGTTCCATTTGTCGATATAGTTTCATCGTTTGAAACTGAAATTTAATCTTGAAAAACAATAAAATGAAGACGATAGCTCAATTAACGTATATACCTCTTTACTCTGAACATCCAAAAGAACAGGTTCAGGATTTACTCGAATTTGTAGCTCAGCATGATGTTGAGGTAGATGTAAACTATCTGTCAACAAGTATAAAAGGCGATACCGACATTGTATTTGAAGTGATTCGTGAAGTATACGATTCAATGACGCTCGAAGGCCAGAAGTTCAGATTTCATGTTGAGCTATTAAGTCCTACGGCTGAATAGATAATTTTCGGTAGTAGTAGGTTTTTTTAGCCATCAAACCAAAGCCGTTTCAGGGTTCATGTCTTAGGTTATATTTGTTGTATGTTCAAAATGCCGGAGAGAGACATATAACAATTAAATGCAATGACCGTTTAAGCTTTGTATATTTAGGGCTGATTAATTTTTAGCATTTTCTATCCATCTGTATGAATAACATTCGCAATTTTTGCATTATCGCACACATTGATCACGGTAAATCCACGCTGGCCGACCGTCTGCTTGAACGGACAGGAACTATCAGCGAAAGAGAGATGCAGGAGCAGGTTCTGGATGATATGGATCTGGAACGTGAGCGTGGCATTACGATTAAAAGTCATGCCATACGAATGGATTATATACGGCCGAATGATGAGGTCTATACATTCAATTTAATTGATACTCCCGGTCACGTGGATTTCGCTTATGAGGTATCCCGTGCGCTCAAGGCATGTGAAGGTGCACTTCTTGTAGTAGATGCGGCCCAGGGGATTGAAGCTCAAACAATTTCTAATCTCTATCAGGCGATTGATCAAAATCTGGAAATTGTACCCGTTCTGAATAAAATTGATTTACCCGGTGCCGATCCCGAAGGAGTAGGGCAGCAAATTGTAGACCTGATCGGTTGTGATCCGGATGAAATTATTAAAGTATCCGGCAAGACAGGTGAGGGAGTTGATGGACTTCTTGAGGCCATAGTTGAACGGATTCCGGGTCCTACCCGGGAAGAAGACAAACCATTGAAAGCCCTTATTTTCGACTCAATATTTAACACCTACAGGGGATCCATTGCCTACGTTAGGGTGATGGAAGGCACGCTCAAAAAAGGTGATCCTATTCTTTTCATGGCAACCGGAAAAGAGTATGATGCTGAAGAGATTGGCTATCTGAAATTGAAAAAAGAGCCGGTGAAAGAGCTGAAGGCCGGAGACGTGGGATATGTAATTGGGAGTGTGAAATCTCTGCAGGATGCAAAGGTGGGTGATACCATTACTCATCAGAAGAAGCGGGCCGAGAAAGCCATTCCGGGTTATAAAGAAGTGAAGCCAATGGTTTTTAGCGGAATTTTCCCAACCAGTTCCGAAGATTTTGAAGATCTGCGAGCTGCACTTGAGAAATTACAACTAAATGATGCGTCGCTGACCTATCAACCGGAGACATCTAAAGCGCTTGGATTTGGGTTCCGTGCAGGATTCCTCGGATTGCTTCATATGGAAATTGTTCAGGAGCGTCTCGACAGAGAATTCAATATCGATATCATCACCACCGTACCCAACGTTCAGTACGAAGTAGATACCGAGGAAGGAAATCGTATTGAGGTGGATAACCCAAGTGATATGCCGGCCGCCGGAGATATCGAAAAAGTTTGGGAGCCATACATTAAAGCAAGTATAATAACACCGGCTGAGTTTATCGGGCCGATAATGAAGCTATGCCAGGAGCGTCGCGGTGTGTATGTGAATCAACACTTTATGCAAAATAACCGTGTTGAGATTACCTATGAACTTCCAATGGCCGAAGTGGTATTTGATTTTTACGATAAGCTCAAGAGCGGAACCCGCGGATATGCATCTTTAGACTATGAATTTATTGAATACCGTAAAGGTGACTTGGTGCGTTTAGATATTTTATTAAACGGGGAACCTGTGGATGCACTCTCAAGTATAACCCACAGAGATAAAGCCTATTATCAAGGCAGAAAAGTGTGCGCTAAGCTGAAGGAGTTGATACCCCGGCAACAGTTTGAAGTGGCTGTACAAGCTGCCATCGGTTCGCGCGTTATAGCCCGTGATACAATCCGTGCACTGCGTAAAGATGTTACGGCTAAATGCTATGGCGGTGACATCTCCCGTAAACGAAAATTGATTGAAAAACAGAAGGAAGGTAAAAAGCGAATGAAGCAGGTTGGTTCTGTGGATATTCCTCAGGAAGCCTTTCTTGCCGTTTTATCTATGGACGACGAAGATTAACACAGATTTCTATGAAAAAAATTATTTTAGTTCTTTTCCTCGCACTTCTTAGTGTTGACGTTTATGCTCAATTTGAGGATCCTGAAATCCGGAAGGTAGATCACTCCGAAAGAGCTCAGTTCGAGGATCGTTTTGCTGATATCAGCTGGACCGGACAGGGGCTTTACAATCCTATCACAATCGACAGAATTCCTACAGTAGAACTACGCTCAAGATTGCAGGCTGTATTTGGCGACCCGACACAGAAGATCGGAGATTTGATAAACGAGCGAAACTTCAGACCGGCAAAAGCTGTACAGTTCGAGTATTGGTTTATTATTGACGGAGAGATGCCGTTGATGATTCTGGATCTGGATGGCCCATTTGAGAATGGGTTGGTTTATGTAGGGGCGAGTCGCTACATCGATATGATGCCTCAGGTGAAGCGAATATTAAACCGAATGCTCATGAATGAAGCAGGCGATTTAGAATCTTTCAGTGATTATTTTTACTCTCCTGAAAGGGATCAATGGTATCTGGTGGAGTATCAGGATGGTGAATTTGCGCACGAAGCTATAGACAGACCAAGTAATTTCAATTAATACAGTAAAAACCGTTGGCAAGAAGAAAAGAATCTAAAAAAAAATCCCGTTTTTGGGAAAGTTCAAAAAAATCCGATAAAGAAAACCCAATGGACGCGAAAGCCAAACATTGGGCAAGAGAGTGGCTGGATGCATTCCTATGGGCGGCAATTGCAGCGATTATTTTACGAACGTTTTTCTTTGGGGCGTACAGAATTCCTACTCCGAGTATGGAGAAAACCCTTCTAACCGGTGATTTTTTGATCGTGACCAAACTTGCCTACGGTCCGCGTACACCGATGACTCTGTCGATCCCGTTTACGGATATCTATCTGCCGGGAGTCAATTTGCCATGGACTCGAATTCCGGGTTATTCCGAGATTGATCGTAATGATATTGTCGTTTTCAACTATCCGGTGGATATTGGTCCGGTTTCAACGAAAACCAATTATATCAAACGGGCTGTCGGGGTTCCGGGCGACAGGCTGAAAATTGAGGAAAAGCTTCTTTATGTAAATGGTGAGCCGGCAGAGTCGTACGATACATTAATGTACAACTACAGGGTTCAAACCCGCGAAAGGATCAGGCTGAGCCCTGCTAAAGTTCGGGAAGCCGGAGGTGATATACTTCAGTCCAACAATGGTACTTCCATCATAAATATGACGCCGGATGTAGCAGATGAGATGAGTAACTGGTCAGAAATTCAAAATGTTGAGTTCTTTATTTTACCTGACGATTACGATGAATTCAGTCGTCGTCCCTTCAGCTTTTCAGATGGGTTTGTCAATCATGATAATATGGAGGAGTTTACAATTCCGTATGAGGGACAGGAGATTGAGCTTACTTCTGAAAACTGGCATCTTTACAAAGATGTGATGGAGCGTTACGAGCGAAATGATATCCAGAAAAACGGAGACCAATTTGTCATCAACGGAGAGGAAACCAATCGGTATACCATCAAAAAAGATTACTATTTCATGATGGGCGACAATCGGGATGACAGTGAGGATAGTCGTTACTGGGGTTTTGTCCCGGAAGATCATGTGATCGGAAAAGCCGGAATGATCTACTTCTCGTGGGACGGTGAACGATGGTTGCCAAGATTCAGCCGCCTGTTCAATTTGATTCACTAATTATTAGGTATTAAGTATCGGGTATTGAGTAGTAGGTACTTGAGTTTCAGGGATAAAATCAAAAACTTACCTGAGACCTGAGACCTGAGACCTGAGACCTGAGACCTGAGACCTGAGACCTGAGACCTGAGACCTGAGACCTGAGACCTGAGACCTGAGACCTGCTACGCCTTAGCAAGGCTCTTTCCTTTCTCTTGTCCTTCGCGAATTGCCAGCTGACCGCATCCGGCGTCAATATCATCACCACGGCTTCTTCGAACGGTTGCTGTTACCCCTTGATCCGTTAATGTTTTCATGAACTTATTCAGCCGTTCTTCCCTGGCTCGCTTTAAAGCTACTCCTGCCACATTGTTATACATGATGATATTTACCTTAGAAGGCACCCATCGTGCAATTTTCACCAGGTTGTGAGCGTCTTGCGGGGAATCATTAAACTCATCAAATAATAGGTACTCGTAAGTAAGAGGCTGTTCAGTTTTCATGAAGTGATATTTTACAGCTTCTTCGAGTTTTTCCAGATTTAATGACTCATTGATCGGCATAATCTCATCCCGCTTTTTGTCGTCGGCGGCATGAAGAGAAATGGCTAGATTTGTTCCGATTTCTTCATCGGCAAGCTGTTTGATCTGCTTGGTAAGCCCAACGGTAGAAATAGTGATTCTACGCGGAGAGAGATCGATTCCGAGCGGATCAGAGATGATTCGTGCAGATTCAACAACGGCTTTGTAGTTATGAAGCGGTTCGCCCATCCCCATGTAAACAATGTTGGTGATCTTTTTATCAAAGCGCTCTTCCGTTAACTCATTGATAATCTGAACCTGATCTACGATCTCTCCGTGTGTTAAACTCCGGAAGTATCCCATTTTACCTGTTGCGCAAAATGAACACCCAAACATACACCCCACCTGAGATGACACACAAACCGTTAAGCGGTTGGCCGCTCCATCCGGATAAAAGTCGGGGATCATCACGGCCTCTACTTTGTAGGCATTTGGATCGTCGAGCTCAAAGAGGAATTTGATGGTTCCATCACTTGATTCCTGTTTACTGTGAACTTTAATTTTTTTTACTTCGGCGATCTCATCCAGTTTTGCCCTGAGATCTTTGGACAGATTGGTCATCTCATCAAAGGAAGAAACACCCTTTTGGTAGAGCCACTGAAAAACCTGATCGGATCGGTATCCGGCCAGGCCAAGCTCTTCCAGAAACGTAGAGAGTTCTGCTTTTGTGAGAGATTTAAGATCTGTCTTTAACTGAGTATCGGTCTTCACTTTTGTCATAGCCTTAAAGGTACGAACAAAGTGATGGAAATGACACCCTGAGGGATTAGAATCGTGGATTTACAATATTATTGTAGATGGACCCAAAGGTGTAGGAGAGTCCAAAAGAGATACTGTAATCGAAAGAAGTTGGCCGCTGGCCGCCACTGATAATGTTGGTCGGATCATCCGGGTCTATGGCCCCTTCAAGAGAAAGCTGGTCGTTTATGACACGATATCGGCCGGAAAGGCTTACAGAAAGTCCTCGCATAATTCTGATATTGAATGAAGGATTGACTTCAAACCGGTTGATGGCAGTGTCGTGAAAGTAGTTCATGCCCGAGACCCGGATATCAATGCGGCCCCAACGTTGGTCATAGCGCAACCTGGTAGAGAGCTCATGAGACATGATTAACTCAGAATCTTTTCCAAAAACGGTTGTGTTGTAGTATCGACGATAACTGGGTGTTAACTGATATTGAACAATAAACCGCCGTTCCTGAAATTCATTATAGGGAAAAAAGTTGTATTCAAAAGCCGGAGCTACATAGGCATGCAAGGCAATATTGTTCGTTCTGTTAAATTGAGCACTGGTAAAAAGAGCAATCGTTGAGTGATCACTGAGGCTGTATCCAGCCATTTGCCAGTAATTTCCCCAATCACGATTAATATTCAGGGTTCCGCTTGAAACATCCAGCGTTCTTCTTCGGATTTCACCTCGAGCCCGAGCTCTAATTTTCCAGGTATGCGTGGTTCGTTCTGCTTCAAGGCCTGTGTAAAATCCAAAATTCGTTTCAGAAGATTGTCCGTTCAGGTTGGAGCGAACATTCACATCAAAAACCCAGCTGTTCCAGGGATCTTCGATCTCCTCGTCATCATCACTTACGTCCGTTTCCGGAGCTTCATAGAAAATATCCATAGAGCGTACTGCAACGGTGTTGGTGACATAAGGCATCAACCCAATTTTTATATACCGGTTGAGACCTATCCTTCGTTCGTCATTCGAATCGGTGCTGGATGAAACATAGCGAAGTGTATCCATTCGTCCCTCTTCGGGACCAATTTCTGAAAAGATAAGTGTATATTCCCGTCCGCCTCCACCCGTAGGCAGATCGTTAATCAAAAGATAAATAGAAGCGTCATCCTGATCACGAACATAATTCACAAACGTGATGTTTGATCGTATATAGGAGATATCACACGATCCACAATCCAGATAGACGTTGGGGATTGGAGCCAATCGGTCCGAACTTTGAGCCGAAAGGGAAGTCGTGAGCAATATCAATAAGCAGACGGCAGCAAATAAGTAGCGGAACACAGAATTAGATTAAAATATTAGGCTTTCATTGAAGCACTCAAAAGTAATCATTTAAAGGGATGAATTTCCAATTAATTCAGAATTGATTTGCAAAAAGAGGTTATAGATTTAGCTGTATTTTCCTTTTTTTAAATAGATTAAAACAATCAATAACAAAAAAGACTCCATTTGAAGTTTTTAGGATCTCAACTCTCTTACTTTTTTGCCAACAGGCGTACGAAGACAAACGTAAAGAAACTACTGAAGTTTGTGGGTGTTCTATTCCTGATGTATGTAGCATACTCCATAACATTCCATTATGTGGCGATGTATGAGGGGCAGGATCATACGTGGTTAACCGGTTTCTATTGGGTGATTGTGACTATGTCTACTCTCGGCTTTGGTGATATTGTATTTACCACAGATGTGGGGCGGGCCTTTTCTATGTTGGTGCTATTTTCCGGAGTACTTTTTTTGCTGGTGATGCTCCCTTTCACATTTATTGAGTTTTTCTATGCACCCTGGATGAAAGCTCAAAATCAGGCCCGTGCACCAAAAAGGTTGGAGGAGGAGACATTCGGCCATGTTGTGATTACGAATTTAAATGCTGTAACGGAAGCACTCATTGCGAAGTTGAAATCTTATAAAATAGATTATGTGCTACTGGAACCCGACCTCCAAAAAGCTCTGGATTTGTCAGATTTGGATTATAAAGTGGTGAATCTGGATCCAACAGATTACGATACCTATAACCGTCTTTTTATTAAGAATGCCTCGATGTTGGTTGCCGCAGATTCTGACACCATTAATACCAACGTCACTTTCACAGCGAGGGAGTTCAGCGATAACATCAATATTGTGGCAACTGCCAATTCCGAAGACTCTGTTGATGTACTTAAACTGGCAGGTGCTAACAATGTGCTTCAGATGGGCGATATTTTGGGAAGAGCTCTCGCGCGAAGAACATTGGGAGGCAATGCAAGAGTGCATGTAATTGGGCATATCGACAACCTTGTGATTGGCGAAGTTACCGTAAAGGAGACCCCGCTGATCGGCAAAACGCTAAAAGAAAGTAAGTTGCGCGAAAGCCTGGGAGTAAATGTTGTAGGGATTTGGGAAAGAGGGAAATTTATTCATCCCGAGCCGGATACGATGATTAAAAGTAAAAGTGTTTTGGTATTGGCGGGTACTGTGGAGCACCTCAGAAAGTATGACGAAGTAATGAGTATTTATAACGTTTCGGACGCTCCGGTTGTAATTATTGGTGCGGGCAGAGTTGGCCGAGCCGCAGCCAGAAGTATGGACGACCGTCAGATTGACTACAGAATCATTGATAAGAATCCGGATCGAATACAAACACACGACAACGGTAAATATATTCTGGGAGACGCCGCCGATTTGAGTGTGTTGAAAAAAGCAGGACTTGAAAATGCCCACTCGGTATTGATTACGACTCACGATGATGATGTAAATATCTACCTGACGATTTATTGCCGGCAGCTGAAACCCGACTTGGAAATCATCAGTAGAGCCACGTACGAAAGGAATGTGAATACCATGCATCGTGCGGGAGCAGATTTTGTGATGTCGTATGCCTCGATGGGAGCCGGGTCAATCTTTAATATACTCGAAGATAAGGATGTGATTATGCTGGCTGAAGGGTTGAATATTTTCAATTATCAAGTGGATAGTAAGCTCTCCGGAATATCACTACTTGAGTCAAACATCCGGCAAAAAACCGGATGTACAGTCATAGCGGTAAACTGCAAGAATGAGGAAATGTTGGTAAATCCTCCACCTGAAAGAGTATTAGAAAAGGATGATGAAATAGTACTAATTGGTTCCAGTGAAGGTGAAAAACGGTTCACCAATAACTTTCTGGATTAAAAGTAATGGTTAATTTTTCCAGAACCACGGAGTGAAAATGACAAGAACGGTAAAGAGTTCTAATCGTCCGATCATCATCAACATTAACAGAACCCATTTCCCGATGTAGGGAACTCCGGCATATTCATCCGTCGGGCCAAACTCTCCCCAGGCAGGTCCTATATTCCCAAGGCTGGCAATACTTGCTCCCATGGAAGACATGAAGTCGTAGCCCATTAAACTCATGATAAGGGCGCCAATTCCAAATATGATGAAGTAGACAACGAAGAATCCCAGAATATTTTTGAGTATAGATGACTCTATAATTCGATTTCCCAGCCGGACCGGAAGTACTGCTTGAGGATGGATGATCTGACGAAACTCGCGGACAACATTTTTTAAAATAATTAGAATGCGAATCATTTTGATACCACCACCGGTTGAACCGGCTGTACCGCCGCTAAAAAAGAGAAGGAACAGTAGAAAAGATGCAAAAGGCATCCAGAGTGCATAGTCGTCAGTCCCAAATCCAGTTGTTGTAATAATAGAAACGACCTGAAAGGAACCGTAGCGTAGGGCATCTCCAAACTCATAGTTATCGATCAGCCAGAGACCGCCGGAAACCAATACAGTAAAAAGGACAGTAAGCAGGGAGAAAAACCGAATTTCCCTGTTTTCGAAGAAGCTTTTGGTATCGCCGCTCAGTAATCTGAAATGCATCGCAAAGTTGATACCGGCCAGGAACATAAAAACAGTAATGACTACATCGATATAGACGGAGTCAAATCCCGCCACCGAACCGTTTTTAGTTGAGAATCCACCGGTTGCAAGAGTTGAAAAGGCGTGGTTGATCGCCTCAAACCAGTCCATGGACGGATGAACCCAAAGCAGGAGAAATTGGACACCGGTCATACCCACATAGACAGACCATAGTAAAAATGCAGTTTCCTGAATTCTTGGGGTTAACTTATCGGAAGTGGAACCGGAATATTCTGCTTTGTAAAGCTGCATCCCGCCAATTCCCAAAAGTGGCAGCAGAGCAAGTGTGAGTACAATAATTCCCATTCCCCCCAGCCAGTGAGAGAGCGACCGCCAGAAAAGCAGACTTTTGTCGATATCCTCAATCGCAGGATTTTGAATTCCGTCGCTGGTTACTCCGCCCAAAATAGTTGCTCCGGTGGTGCTAAGCCCACTCATCGTTTCAAAAACGGCGTCTGTATAGCTATGCAGCGTTCCGGAAAGTGTAAAAGGAAAAGCACCGATTAAAGAGCCCAAGAGCCAGGTTAGGGAAACGATGAGAAATGCTTCCCTCATGCGAAGCTCATACTGCGGTTTGAAAATATAAAAAAGAGAAGCCCCTAAAATCATTGCGGGAACCGCCGTAAATAAAAAAGCCTGCCAGGAGGACTCGTTATAGATTAAAGCTACTCCCAATGGAGCAAGCAGTGAGAGGCCTAAAAAGAAAGTCAGCCCTCCAAGAATCCCGATAACAATTTTGAAATCAATTCGGGGTCGGTTTGTGCCTTGCTCAAGCAGATCAATCATTGAATAACTCTTCTACCTTTTGAATAACATGTGGCTGAACAAAGATAATAACCCGGTCTCCTTTCCTTATAACGGAGTCGCCGGTTGCCACTTCTACATCTCCGTCATTTATAATTGCCCCAATGATCATTCCGTGTGGAAAATGAACGGATTTAATAGTTTTATCGAGTATACTGCAATTTTTGCCGGCAATAACTTCGATTATTTCAGCATCTATACCATGAAGTGCTTTTACCATGAGTATGGTACCTTGACGAATATTCCTGTGTATTTCGTCTGTAGCAGAGGCTTTCACATTCACAATGGAGTCGATGCCAATTGTTTGGCTAAGCGGTACATACTGAGATTTAGAAACGAGAGCAACAGTTTTCTTAACCTCTAAATGTTTTGCCATTAATGCAGAGATGATATTGGACTCTTCATCATCCGTAACAGAGATAAATGCGTCCATCTCCTGAATTCCCTCTACGGCAAGCAGGTTAGGATCTGTTGCATTTCCATGCAGTACCAAAATATTGCGAAGTTCATTAGCTGTTTCAGTAGCAGCTTCTTTATCCGGTTCTATGAGTTTAATATCCCATTTTTGATCATCAGCGCTAAGCTTACGGGCCAGAATTCGCCCCACTTCATTCCCCCCCGCAATCATAATCCGGCGAATCTTCTCATTCGTATGACCGGTAGCCTTGGCCAAAATTTCAATTCCTTCCGTTTTTGTTAAAACAAAAATATGGTCGAGGGCCATGATTCGATTCTTGCCGGTAGGTAATATCGTTGTTCCCCTTCTTGAGATGGCAACGATACGATATGCGCTACCTCTATATTCCAGTGCAAGTTCGCGGAGTGTGCGGTTAATTACCGGCGCGCCTTTTTCAACCCTGATACCTACAAGCTGCATTCTTCCTTCAGCCAAAGGCACAATGTCACTTGCCGAAGCTCTTTTGATGAGCTGATGAATCTCAGTGGCCGCACTCTCTTCCGGGTGAATGAGAACATCAATTCCGAGTTCAGAAGGAGTTATCGGAGCATCTTTTTGGGAAAGTTCGTCATTTCGCACACGGGCAATGGCGGTTTTTACTCCAAGCCGCTTAGCCATCATGCAGGCAATGATATTTACTTCATCCACACTGGTACAGGCCACCATCATATCTGCTTCTTTGGCACCGGCTTGTACGAGTGCATTGGGCGAGGTTGCGTTGCCTTCTACAGTAAGAACATCGAGGTTATCAATGACTCTCTGCAGGCATTGTTGTCTTTCGTCCATGACTGTTACATCATGTCTTTCTTCGGAGAGCACTTTGCTCAGCTCAAAGCCAACTTCACCGGCACCTGCTATAAGTATTTTCAAAATGATAAATTCATTATTTGTACTTCAAACTTCCCAAACTTATGATTTTTTTCTGTAAAAGCAGAGTCTGTGCAATAAGTTAAATTGGAAATAAACCGGTTGATAAAGTTGCAATCCATGTCTTTGAAAGCTTATGAGAAAAGTTGCAGTATCTCCATACATCTCTTTTCCAGAACTCCGCCTTGAATGGTTACATTGTGGAAGCTTTTTTTATTGATATCCCTGCTTCGTATATCAATCTGGGGCATTTTTTCTGATATTGAGGGGATGTCGCAACCATAGTATATAACATCTATTTTGGCCCATATTGCAGCGCTCATACACATCGGGCAGGGTTCGCAAGTAGTGTAAAGAGTAAAGCCCGAAAGATCTGTTTTTTTGAGTTGACTGCATAGCTTCCGGATAACCAGCAGTTCTGCATGAGCGGTGGGATCGTGAAGTTCTCGGGTTTGATTGGCAGCTGTGGCAAAAATTTCATCCCCCATAGCTAATACGGCTCCAAATGGGGTTTGGTTTTTTTCAGCAATTTCAATTGCCGTATTCATTATTCGGGTATCAGGGGTGATCATATGATTTTCTGTTAAAAATATTTCTTACTTGAGGTGTTTTTCCAGGTAATCTGTGTAGACCTGGAAAAGAAGCAGGTAACTTTGCTCATTGTAATGTACCCCGTGTTTACCCTTTGGGTAGATCCTTAAATCGACATCTTTGCCGGCTTCGGCAAAAGCTGAAAGCATCTGCATGGTATTTTGAATATGAACATTATCATCCATGGAGGAGTGGGTGACCAACATTTTTGCTCTCAGTTTATGGGCGTGATACATAATAGAACTGTTGTTGTAGTTTTCGTCATTTTCATCCGGTAAACCCATATACCGTTCGGTGTAGATCGAGTCATAAAGTCGCCAGTCGGTAACCGGAGCTCCCACCAGGCTCAATTTGAAAATATTTGGATATAGAACAGCTGAAATGGCGGACATAAAACCGCCATAGCTGTGCCCACGTATGGCAATTCGGTTTTCATCTATCCAACTGCGTTGAGCAAGGTATGTGGCAGTAGCAGCATAATCCTGAGCTTCCAGAATCCCCAGTCTTTTATATACAGACTCTTTAAAATCCCGGCCGTAACCACTGCTGCCACGGTTGTTTATGTTGGCAATTACATAACCTTGCTGTGCCAGATACTGCACCCATGTTGATGACTCAAATTCATTGAATACTCCCTGATAGCCAGGCCCACCGTAGATCATCAATACCAATGGATAGGTTTTGTCGGGATCAAAATTGTTTGGGCGAATCAGGTATCCGTCCAGCTCCACGCCTTGTTCTGTTGTAAACGAAAAGAGTTCCCTGGGTTGATACGCATATCGATTGAGGTAAGTCTTTACCAATGAGTTGTCTGCAATAGTTTCAATTAAATCCCCACCTTTTTGAGTGGTTCTGAGCTCGATCAGGTGTGGAGTTTGCGTATTGGACCACTTATCGAAATAGTACTTTCCATTGGGGCTCATATTAAACTCATGTCGACCGGGTTTGTCTGAGTATTGAATTTTTGCAGTTCCGTTAAATCGAATGGAATAGAGATGCCTTTCTAATGGACTCTCTTCTGTCGATTCAAAATAGATTTTTTCTGTTTCCGGGTTTATTGCAACTATTTGAGTGACTTCCCAGTCTCCGGTTGTGACTCTGTTCACCAGGTTTCCATCATAATTATACCGGTAGATATGGTTGAATCCATCTCTGTCAGACATCCAGAAAAATTCCTCGCGGTCAGTGGGGAAATAGAGGTAATCATCTGCTCCTGAAAAGGAACTAAAGATGTCGATCCATCCGTCATCTGATTTTTCCTCCATAACGAGTCGTTCATCTTGAGTGTCAACATTATAAAAATAGAGCTGCATGTGATTCTGCTCTCTATTCATCCATACCACGGCCAACTCCCCGGGGTTAGCGGTCCAGTAAATTCGGGGAATAAGGCCATTTTCTCCATCCACGTCGATCCAGTGATTTTCACCGGTTTCAATGTCCAGGACGCCTATTCTCACTTTCGGATTATTACCATCCGGTTTTGGATAGGGAATTGTTCGGTACTCCGGATAGACTCCTTCGTAGTCGGTTGATAGGAGTGTTTCTACATCACGCTCATCGGTCTGCCAATAAGCGACATATCGGCTGTTGCGACTCCATTTCCATGCCTCAGTGATACCAAATTCCTCTTCGTAAACCCAGCTTAATCGGCCGTTGTAGAAATGATCCTTTGCGGAGGTTGTAAGTTGTTTCTCGGATCCTGTTTTGAGGTCGTATATAAATATCTCCCCGTTTTTGTGATACCCAACTTTCTTTCCATCAGGTGAATATTTTGCCGAGACAGCCGAATATACGATATGTGTGAGCTCTTCAGAGTTTATATCGTAATGGTAATAATCAAACGTACCGGAGTATCGATAGGCAGGAGAAAAATTGGTTTGAAAGAGGATGCTCGATCCGTCATTAGACCATTGATAATCATCAAAGTGAAAAGGGACGTCCGTGCCGGGGAAGGTGTGCTGAGCCGGGTGGAAAAGAAGATAATCCTCTTCATTTGTGATATCGTGAATTCTGATCTCTGGTGAAAAATGCTGCAGATCTTTCTCTGTATAAGAGTATTGATCTCCACTGTGGCTCCACTGCACATCTTGTGGCCCTTGATCCCCGGCAAGCTGACCGCTTGAAAAAAGGGCGTGCTGAAGACTTTGGTACGTACCCTTTTCCTGGGCATTCGTTTGCTGAAAGCTGACTAAAAGCCAAAAAAAGGTAATTAACAGAATCTCAGAGCCTGAATTTCTCAACACCATCATTACTCTATGTAATTTATTTCGGGGTCGAATCGTCTTTAATCGTACGTACCTTGCAAATAATCTTTATGGACTAAGAAAGTAAATAATCTACTGATAAGGAAAACTTTTAAACGGATTGATATACTGGAAGTAGTAACATATCACATTAAAGCTTTAATAGTATTATGCCTAAATAAAACAGAAAACAGCTCAAAATTAGCTTTAAGAAAATGTTTTGCTCAGACAAAAAATGATTTCCGCGAAGCAAAATTTCCGGATGAATAATCCGGTTTAAGTTTCATCCGGTAACATATCTCCCCGTTTTAACAGGCGAAGTCCATTCAGTACAACTAGCAGTGTACTTCCCTCATGCCCGATGACTCCAAGCGTGAGTGGCAGGTCGATTAAAAACACACCAAACAATAGCATTACGATGACGGCAAGACTAAAGATGATATTCTGCCACACTACTTTTTTGGCTTTTCTGGAGAGTAACAGCAAATAGGGCAGTTTGCTGAGATCATCACCCATCAATACAATATCGGCAGTTTCGAGGGCAACATCGGTACCGGCTGCACCCATGGCAATACCTAAATGGCTGGTGGCCAGGGCAGGTGCATCATTTACTCCATCACCAATCATGGCAACTGTCCCGGATTTTTTTAACTGCTCAATGACTTCCACCTTTTGTTCCGGGAGCAGATCGGCGTGAACTTCGTCAATACCAAGTTCTTTAGCGATCGCTTCGGCAACTCCGCGATTGTCGCCGGTAAGCATTGCTATTTTCTTAATTCCCGTCTTTTTAAGTTGTTCCAAAGTTTTTTTTGAATCAGGCCGGATCTGATCGGCGAGCGAAATTAATCCTGCAGGATGATGATCTATGGCTACAAAAACAACGGTTTTCCCCTCTTTTCGCAATTCTGCAGCTTTATCCCGGATCTCTTTGTCCCATTGTTCGAGCTGAGACTCAAACATTTTAAGATTACCTACAGACACGGTTTTGTTATCCCATTTTGCCTCAACGCCTTGACCGGGTGTAGCCTGCATATCATCCACACTGTAGGGTTTTACATCAAGATCATTCGCTTTGTTTACAATGGCTTCAGCAAGGTGGTGCTCGGAGTGCATTTCTGATCCGGCTGCAAGTGCCAAAAGATTATTGACAGACTCTCCCTCAGTTTCGAATGATTTGGAGTCTGAATTGTAGGATATCACATCCACCACAGCGGGTTTCCCCTGAGTAAGGGTTCCTGTTTTGTCGAAAGCGATGGTATCAATTTCTACAGTTTGTTCTACGTGAACACCACCCTTAAAGAGAATACCGCTCTTGGCACCGTTGGCAATTGCGGATATAATGGAAGCCGGGGTACTGATAATCAGTGCACAGGGTGAGGCCACAACCAGAACGGTCATTGCCCGGTAGAAAGTGGGATCAAAATCCTGACCAAACATTAGCCAGGGAATGAGAATGAGCAGAATAACGGCTGAAATCACCGTGATAGCGTAGCGGGGTTCAAATTTTTCCAGAAAACGCTGCGTTTTTGCCTTGTTCTTCTGTGCGCTCTCCACCAGGTCAATAATTTTTGAAACGGTGGTATCTTTTGCCGGCTTGGTGACTTCCAGCTCAATAACACCATTTTCATTTAAAGTAGCTGCAAAGACGGAATCTCCAACTTCTTTTGCAACCGGAATACTCTCGCCTGTGATGGCAGCTTGATCGACGGTAGTCTGACCTTTAACAACTTTTCCATCAATCGGGATATGCTCGCCCGGTTTGACGATAACAATGTCACCCACTTTCAATTCCTCTATGGGAATGAGTTTTTCCGATCCATCTTCACTTCTTCGAAGGCCCTGCGAAGGACGAAGTTCAAGGAGTGAGTGAATGGCGTTCCGGCTTTTCCCAAGAGCGTAAGTTTCAAGGGCGCCACTGAGGGAGAAGAGGAAAAGAAGTGTAGCGCCTTCAATCCATTCACCAAGAATTGCAGCTCCCAACGCAGCGGCAATCATTAAAAAATCGATGTTGAGCTCAAATCTTCGAAGACTTTCAAAAGTTTCTATCAAACCCTGATAGCCCCCGGAAGCATAGGATAAAAGATAGAAATAGATAGCAATGTTTCCCGGAAGCAGAGCTGTATGCTCAGAAAGTATGCCTAAAATGAGTGTGACAGCGCAGATAACTGTAAGCCAAATTTCTCTTGAACCATTGGAATGTGAGTGAGCCATCTGTTGCAATGATTTAACTATAAAAAACTACATTTCTGATAAAAATACAGAGTAGTTGTGAATGCAATGTAAGTTTCAAAAATCTATTTAAGAAATGATAAGTAGTAGAATGCTTCTTATTTTTAAGGAGAGTAAAAAAACAGACGATAACTAATATTAGCCCAAACAACTCCTGGTTTATAACAGGATTCATCTTATTTGATATGTCGCTAACAATCGCTTGGGGCAATAAAAATATTCATCATAAAAACAGGTAATGAAAAAAATAGTAACGCTCGTTCTATGTGTTCTTTTTTCCAGTTCAATATTAATGGCGCAAGATGAAAACACATCTCTGACTGACAAGTACGAAGATCGTTTTAAAACAGAAGAGTTCAACGTAATTATGCTACTGCAGTCTACTGCAGATTTCTCATTCAAGGATGATGATTTTAATGGCGGTCGAGAATTTGGGATCGGGGTGCCACTGCTGGATTTTAAGGGATCTCTGCAAAATAATTTCATGTACCGGCTACAGTTACAGCTTACCCGGACACCATCTGTAATAGATGCATTTGTCGGTTATCGATTTTCAGAAAAATTCCGGTTGATTGCCGGTGAAAGGAAGCCATTTATGGTCTTGGAGCTGGATCCGAGTCCTGCCAAAACAGATATGATCAATCGCGCCAGGCTGGTTGGGGCTATGGTCAATGCAAGAGAGACAGGCTTGACTTTTCTTGGTGATTTTGACGGCTTTTACTATCGTGCGGGAATTTATAACGGTACCGGTTATAGCCGGGCCAACGATAATAGATTTCTCTATACGGGTAGAATCGGTTATAAAACCGATGATTTTAATTTTGGTTTGAACGCTTCACTGAACAGGACCCGGGAAGAATTTGTTGGAAACACAGGTTTAGAGTCGGCTGGCGACAGGTCTATTTATGGCGCCTATATCAAATATGATGGTGAGACCTTTTTTGGAACTACCGAATTTCTGGAAAGCCAATTCGACTTGAACAATACAGCTTTGGAAGAAAAAATCACCGGGTTTTATGGAACGGTTGGATATCATGCCACTGAGGAAAATGACTTTTTGATCCGGTGGGATCACCTCTCGTTTGATGTTTCGGGAATTGAGGATTCAGATCGGATTCTGTTGGGCTGGACTCGCCAAATTACTGAATTGGTGAGTATTCAACTAAACGGACTCTATCAGGTAAATGAGGTTTCTGATAACCAATTAGGAGTTTCGGGTAACTTCCAATTCTACTACTAAAGAATATTCCGATAATTTTTGACAGGAACAGACAACACAGCTCAATATATACAAAACTGCAATGTGGCTGAAATATCTAAGACTTAAGTGGTTTGAGCAGACAGCCGATAAGATGTGTTATTACAGATAATTTAAATAGAAACGATCCAATGAAAATATTACCGTTATTTATTGCTTTTTTACTATTGCCTCTTTCAATGGTTTATGGCCAGACTAATACAGATACCGTAGATGATTTGGAAAACCGCCTCAAATCGGAAGAATTTAATGTAGGTCTGCTGCTTCAATCTGTGGGGGTGCTTTCCCTTGATGATGATAATTTTAACGGGGGCCGACAATTTGAACTGGGTGCAACCCGACTGGACATCAAAGGCCAGTTGCCCAGTAATTTTATTTACAGAATGCAGCTCGATTTCAGGAGATCACCCAGTATCATAGATGCGCAGGTGGGCTACTGGTTCTCCGATCAGTTCAGAATTGTAACCGGAATGTTTAAACCTTTTTTAAGTGCTGATCTGGATCCGAGTCCGGCCGCAACAGATTTTATTAACCGTGCCCGATTGGTGGGTTCTATGTTGAATTCGCGGGAATTGGGAATTACAGCTTTAGGAGAAACTGAGGGTTTCAACTATCGTTTTGGAATATATAATGGAAATGGGCGCCAGCTTGGAAACGATGATAATAATTTTCTCTACACTGCACGACTAGGCTATCAAGTAAATCTCGAAGATAATGGTACAGTCGATTTTGGTTTGAATGGAGCTGTCAATACATCTGAAGGGGAATCAGTTGGCAATTCAGGCTTATTTTCAGCCGGTGATCGAACGATTTACGGAGCGTTTGTGAAATACGATAGCGACACGTTTTTTGGAACAATTGAATTTCTTCAAACGGATTTTGAAGTACAGGGAGTAGATTTGGATGAAACCATTACAGGTTTCTATGCAACGGTAGGGAATAATATTTCCGAACAAAGCCAATTGCTGGCAAGGTGGGATCATCTATCTTACGATGTACTTGGTAATGACTCGAACCGTATGGTGCTTGGATGGAACTATCAGGCAACGCAGCTGGTCAGTTTTCAGCTAAACGGCTTACTCCAATTCAACGATGGAGTTGATAATCAGGCCGGAATTTCCGGGAATCTTCAGTTTCACTTCTAAGCAACATCTTGAAAACAAAAAAGGAGTGTCAGGTTAAACCCGGCACTCCTTTTTTTATTTCGGTTAAATAAATTTTACCACTTCACTTTTTTCCATAGAATCCAGATTCCAATCAGTACAAAGGGGACACTCAGGAGCTGCCCCATGTCAAAAGCGGCACCGACCAGAAAATCGGCCTGAGTCTCTTTTGTAAACTCGATTAAAAACCGGCCTGTAAAGAGCATGATTAAGAAAGCACCAAAAAGCGATCCTTCCGGTGGATTTTTCTTGTATTTATTGTAGATCACAAAAAGTACACCAAGAACAATGACACATAAAATTGCTTCATAAAGCATAGATGGATGCCTTGGGATCAATCTTTCCGCTTCACTCAGTTGGTTTGAAGCTTTAAATATAATGGCCCATGGCAAATCGGTGGGTACACCCACAATTTCAGAGTTAAAGAAGTTGCCGGTCCGGATAAACATACCACCAATGGCTACGCCGGGGACAACTCTGTCGGCCACCCACATGAACGATGTATTAGCCGTTCGCTTGGCGTAAAGATACATCGCAATGATGATGCCGATGGCCGCTCCGTGGCTGGCTAAGCCTCCCACCCAAACTTGAGGAATCAGATGGATATTGCGGAGATAAAACTCTGCCTCGTAAAAGAATACATGCCCCAGTCGAGCACCAATTACCGTTGCAACCAAAACATAGATTAATAGTCGATCCAGCTCCTCCTGACTTCTTCCGGCATCTTTGTACATCTTTAAACCGACGAAATAGCCCGACATAAACGCCATGGCGAACATCAATCCGTACCATCGGGGCTCGATGGGGCCGATAGAGCTGATAGACGGTGAATCGATCAACAGAAATGGAAGCTGGCCTACAATAAATGCTCCAATGATTAATCCTGCAGCTTTCCACCCTTCCGGTTCTGGCGCATCCTTTCCATTTTGAGCGGGGGGTTTGATTTTACTCCAGCCAAAATAGATGAGAGCTGCGGCAATTACGATTCCCCAGATAGAAATTGGAACGGGCAAACTGATTTCAGGAATACTGACTAAAACGGGATCAAAATCCCAGGTAATATAACTACTGTTGTTCATAAGATGATTTTAATTCAAGTGGCGCCGTCCAAAATACAAAAGAGTGAGGGAAGCTGCATTCAAATTATTGGCAGCTCCAAACTCATCAATTTCCTCCAAAAATTCTGCGAAGGGCGTCTCCCGCACGATCGCGGAGAATATCCTGAATGACTGACGTATCGGGACGTACCTGTGGATCTTCCGATGTTCCGGTAATGAGGACCGGTACCGCAAGTGTACCGTCTTCCCGCTGTAGTGCCTCGGCCGCTTCGTTTGAAATGACTGTTGCAATGCCACGTTTAAACCGTTCGGGAAGGAAAAGTGTGGCTTTGTAATTAATTGCATCGGTTACCAAGTGCTGCGTTCCTTCCAATTCCATGCCGATGTTGTCACTGGTTAGACTGAAATCTTCCAGCGTCATCACGGTATCTTTGATGGCAAAAGTTGACGTGAACTCATCCAGATTCATTCGGTTGAGTTCATCCGCGCGGAGGAACTGAGCCAGACGCTGCTGTATCGGATGTCCTTCAATTCGTCCCTCGGCCAGCCCGAATGTTCCGGATGCATCTGTTGTAGTGATGTCCGGTGCGGCCGTTTCATCCAGTTCGGTATAATATTCAAATTCTGAACTGAATAGTCCGCTGATGTACTCATGAAACTTACTATCGCTCCCCATAAAACCGGTGTCACGGAAAAATGCCTTTGCCCGTAAATCTGTAAGAGATCCGTTAAACTGAACATTAGTGCGAAGCGGATCGGGCACTTTCCAGATCATTGTTCCTGTAGCGGCGCCTTCGAACATGCTGGCTTCAGATTCATCCAGAATCAGTTCGTCGGGGTTCATTCGTCCTGAACCGGTGATTGATGTGATCGGCAACCCAAATATTACGAGACTATCAATATTTGCCGTTACATCTGCGGTCAGATTTGGCAGGTTGATGGGCAGCGGCTCTTCATCTGTTTCCTCTTCCCAGTCAATCATTTCATCCATGTTGAGGAATCGGCTGCGGTAGTTTCCGGTCATATTTGGCATCGTCGCTTCCGAATTATGGCTCTCTTCAAGGAAACCGAGATATCTGCGTAGTGAGCCCTCCAGCTCAAAGTCTGACGAGCCATAGTTCATGGAAAATTGTTCCAGCGTCATTACCTCAGGGGTTGTACTCAGTCTTCCCTGGAGATCCGTAACCGGCAGTGGGATGGAGTCTCCGATGGCATTGACGTTGCTTACCTCTAACGATCCATTCAGGGCAATTTGAGTCGGATCACCGGCCGGGCCCCGCGCATTCAGATTCATCACTGCATTCCCGGTCAGTTCCTGAATCCAGGGTTCAAGCGGATAGTATGTGGAGATGTCATCAAAAAGAGCATTTCCATCGAATGTAAGATCGAATGTAGGATTTTCACTTAAATAGTTGGAAACAGTGCCGGTCATGACGAGGGCATTTTCGCCGGTTCGGAATCGTGAATTGCTGATTGTTAAGCGAGTTCCCGTCGCTTCGGCAACAAAGGTGATGTCTTCCAGCGGACGGGCCACACTGCTGTGCGAAATGTAGCCGTTTTGAAGTTCAATAGTACTGCTTTGAAGCAGGGCTTCAATTTGATCCGGGTCAGGTTCTCCCTGAAGTTGAATTTGCGCATCCAGCTGTCCTCGCATCATCAATGTATCCTCATCAATTGGGTAGAACTCTTTTACAGTAGCCAGGTCGAAATTCAAATTGGCTGAAAGGTCAACCGATCGGGTGTTTTCATTCAGTGGGTTGAGAACAGATCCCGTCATAGTAAACTGATTAGACTCTGCTCTGAGTCCCGACTGATTGATCGTAATTCGATCTTGATTCGCTTCAATGTCGGCTTCAATATTTTCGATTGGCCGAGGAACATCCGCATATTTAATTCTGCCATCAGTAAGCTTGAAAATTCCAGAAAAGGTTGCCTCTTCGGGTTGATCCATCCGACCGTTTGCGTTGGCATTTGCTTCCAGGAGTCCGGCAAGTTCATCAACTCCAAACTCTTCGATAGGGTAAAATCGGCTCAGTGTCCCGAGATCCACATCGCCGTCCAGTTCAACAGAGAAAACCCCATCATCGTCAAGCGGACGTTCGAGAGTACCTGTTGCCGTTATGGTATTGTCTCCGGCACGGGCACGAAAATCACGGATGGTAGCAAGGTCGTTACTAATATCTACCTGAATGATAATATCCTCGATAGCGTCGGGAAGATCCGGATTTTGCAGGTATCCGTCGGCCACATCAATAACTAGATCGAACTGAGGCAGATCCTCCTCTGTTATTTGCCCCGAAACCGATCCTTCCAGGCGCATTGAGCCACGGGTTTCGAGTCCGGCAAGTACTTCATCATATTCCGGCGGTGCCAGTCGGAGAAGTTCACCAAAGTTATCTGAACTGGATGAGAATTGGAGATCGACTGACGGTGCGTCAGAACTCCAGTTCGAGATGTTACCGGTAAGGTTCAGGGCCAGTTCACGAATGGAAAAAACACCTTCGCTCAGGGTTAAAACTTCGTTTTCGAGATCAAGAGTGGAGGTTTGGTTTAGACTGAGGGATAAATTGCTGACGTAATTGGTTTCGTCAATAGTGGCACTCAGGGAGCCGAGTTGAGCATCCACAGTACTTTCAATCAAGTCGGCGAAACGGAGTGAAATGTCGGCATCCAGTTCCGACAGGTTGAACAGAGAACGGGTGGTTTCATCTCTGTATGTGAGTTCTGCTTCACGGATCGTGAACCGGGAAATATCAATAGCCATACCTTCCTCTTCCTCGGCAGACTCTTCGTCAGCTAAATCGAGTAAGAAATCTATGTTCGATGTGGAATCCTCATAAATATGATACGAGATTGAAGGTCGATTAATCGAGAGCTTTGATATGGATAGCTCACTTCTGATAAGAGGTAAGAGTTCAACACCAACAATAAGATCATCAACGGTTGCTAACGTATCTCCCTCCGGAGTTGGAAGTAGAAAATTCTCCAGCTCAACACCAAACTGTGGGAAGGTTCGGAAAAAGGTAAGCGACATATTTTCAACCTGAACATCGCTGCCGGTGATGGCCCGGACTTCGGGTAGAATCATTCCTTTTAGACGGTCATCAGTGAAATAGAGGTTCAGCGCTACAATGATAATGGTGAGCAGGATGATGAACCCTGCGAAGATCTTGAGAAAGGTTTTCATGTGTCTCCGATTGTTATTGAACTGTTTCTAAAAAGATAACACGTTTTGATGAATAATCGAGTTAAGAAAAGATACTCGGTTACGGTAAGCTTAATAAAAAAAGCCTGTTTTGCTCATCAAATGAACAGAACAGGCTTTGATACTCTTAAGTTTCTATTTTTAACTAATCCAGCTTTTCCAGTGCAGTGTTTAAGCGTTTTAGCACGATCTCCTTTCCAAGTAATTCCATGGATGCAAACAAGTCGGGCCCAAAACCCTGTCCTGTTACGGCAATACGAAGAGGCATCATTAATTTGCCAAAACCAACATCATTTACATTGATCACATCCTCGAGATGACTCTTTAATGTGGCTGCTTTAAATTCGTCATCCTGAAGTCCACTAATTTTCTCTCTGTATTGAGAAACCAAGTCTGAGCTGTCCGATTTCCATTTTTTGAGAGCTTTTTCATCATACTCTTCAGGATCATCGAAAAAGAAACTTCCCATATCCAGAAGTTCATCAATTTTACTGACGCGGTCTTTCAAAAGCGAAATTGCTTTCTGCAGATATTCATCATCCGGAAATTCAACACCTTTGGCTTTAGCGATTGGCCTTAATCGTTCGGCAATGGCTTTGTCTGTTTGTTCTCGCAAGTAGTGCTCATTATACCACAGTAACTTTTTGTGGTTAAAGACCGCACCGCCTTTGCTTACCCGGTCTAATGAAAAGAGATGGCAGAGTTCATTCAGAGAGTGAATTTCACTATCGTCTCCCGGACTCCAACCTAGATACGCCAGGAAATTGACCAGTGCTTCCGGCTCATAATTTTGTTTGATATACTCTTTTGTGTTCACCGGAATTCCCTCTTCCTCCGCTTTTCGCTTGGAGAGTTTTCCACCGCTTGGTGACATGATCAAGGGCAGATGTGCCATTTGCGGGGGTTCCCAGCCAAATGCCTGATACAGAAGAATATGCTTTGGCGTACTGCTGAGCCACTCTTCTCCACGAATAACATGAGAGATCTCCATCAAATGATCGTCCACAACGTTAGCAAGATGGTAGGTAGGCATCCCGTCAGATTTCAGCAGAACCTGATCGTCCAGTCCTTTTGATTCGAATGAAACATGTCCGCGAATGAGATCTTCAAAACGGATGGTTTCACGTCGCGGTACTTTCAGGCGAATTACATACTCTTCACCGGCTTCAAGCTTTTTCTCGACCTCATCCTGCGAAAGGGTCAGGCTGTTTTTCATCGACTGACGTGTGACGGCGTCATATTTTGGAGATGGATTCCCTGACTTTTTCAGGCGTTCACGCATCTGATCGATTTCATCGGTAGTGTCGAACGCGTAGTAGGCTTTGTCATCCTCAATCAGCTGTTTAGCATATTTATGATAGATCTCCTGGCGTTCACTTTGTCGGTAAGGTCCAAAATCACCGCCTTCATTTGGGCCTTCGTCAATATCCATGCCGCACCAATTCAGAGAATCTACAATATCCTGTTCTGCCCCCTCTACATATCGGCTTTGATCGGTATCTTCAATTCGTAGAATAAATTTTCCACCCGAATGGGATTTTGCAAATAGATAGTTGTAAAGTGCGGTTCGGAGTCCGCCAATGTGCAAAAATCCTGTGGGTGATGGTGCAAAACGCACGCGTACTGATCCTTCCATGAAACTTGTTTTATGATGAAATTTAATTAGCTTCTAAAAATACGGCGATTTATGAACGAAGGCTAATCAAATCCGATTGGTTGTTATGATCGACCAAATAGCCATCCACTAAATAATATTACTGATTATGAAATTTGCCCGAATCTTACTCTACTTCACCTTTTTTGTGGCTCTTGTATTCCTTATGTCCGGGTATGGATATCAATGGAATATCTGGGATTTGGGAACGGGGTTCACTCTGCTTAGATATGCGGCTTATGCATTGATCGGGATATTTGTAGTCAGTGCGGTGTCTCTTTGGTTTTTACGGAAGTCCGGGTTTAAGGCAACGTCATATCTCGTAATTATATTAATTCTGTCGGGTGCGGCATCGGGTACAGCACTCTACTGGCAGCAAAGAGCACAGTCTGTGCCAGCAATACATGATATTTCTACAGATTTAGATTCACCTCCTGAGTTTAGCGCTATGGTAAGATTACGCGCTGACGCCCCGAATCCTCCGGAATATGCAGGTGAAGAAACTGCAAATGCTCAGCGTGAAGCCTACCCCGAAATCCAGCCCTTGATTCTGGATGCAGATCTGCAAGATGTAATGGATGAAGCGGTAATGCTGGTTGTAAATCGCCGGTGGGAATTAGTTGCCATTAACCGGCAGCAAGGCAGGATTGAGGCCACAGAAAATCTGGCGTGGTTTGGATTTAAGGATGATGTTGTTTTGCGATTTTCTGAAACCAGCGAGGGAACCCGTGTGGACATGCGCTCTAAATCAAGAATTGGCCGAAGTGATGTTGGAGTGAATGCGAAACGAATCGAACAATTTTTGGGCGACCTTGAGAATAGATTTGAGTAAGCTTTTTCAGAAAGCACAAAGGGTTTGATTGGGTGAATCTTCGCAACCGGGTGTTTTACGATCAAATAATATTCAGTGGGTTTGTGTAACTATACGTATTAAGCGGATTTTGCTCATCAAAATTGCTGGACGTATATTTATTGAAATTTCAACCACCAAATAAATGAACCAGTAATTATGTCAGATTCTAAAATTCCCCGATTTCATCTTGCTTTTCCCGTTAAAGAGTTAGAAAAAACGATGACCTTTTACAGAGATCTTCTCGGTTGCAAAACCGGGCGCAGCTCCGAAAAATGGATCGATTTTGACTTTTGGGGTCATCAGGTTGTTGCCCATGTGAGCCCGGAAGATGCAGGGAAATCTGCATCAAACGAGGTGGATGGTCATGCCGTGCCGGCCAAACATTTTGGGGTAATCCTTGAGTGGGATGAATTTCACGAGCTCGCAGATCGATTAAAGGAGCATGAGATCAACTTTGTGATCGAACCCTATGTTCGTTTTGAAGGAAAGCCGGGAGAGCAGGCTACCATGTTTCTGCTCGATCCAAGCGGAAACGCATTGGAATTCAAGTCATTTCGGGATGAGAGCCAGATCTTTGCTAAATAAAATTAGTTTTCCAGTTCCTTTAATTTGAATTCTGAGAGTTCAAGCCGGGCTTTGCTTAATACGCGCTCGGCTATTTTTTTATCTTTTCGGCGAATATAAACTGTGGCAGTACCGTGATCGGCCCCCGGAAGTTCATTCATTACCTTCATAGACTTTCCTACAATTTCAATCTTGGCTCCAAACCATCCCGGTTTATAATTTATCTCCTCAATATCCTCGAAAGAAATCTTAAGCTCTTTCAAATCGGACTTGATTAGGCCAACAACCGTGTCCTGGCTTTCAAATTCGAGTATCAATTCATCTTCGCCAATATGGAGTAAGCCCTTCGCTTCTGTCAGGCCGTAGTTTAGATTTTTAATACGAAAAGGAATTCGCCTGCTCATAGTATACTCAGATTGAAAATTCTGTTGGTTAAAGTATTGTATTTCTGAATGATTCAAAATATAGAATCTTTTGCAGTGGTCCTTTTCAAAATGTAAATTCAAAGTACTGTACAAATAAAGCAGAGAGAAAATTGAATTGAAATGGGGACAATTCTACGTAAAAAATTGGGGTTTGTTTTTTTAGTTGTTTTAGTAGCCCTTCCGGTCAGTGATGTTTTAGCACAACCATCCAAAATTGTTATCAATGAGTTTATGGTGGATCCTCCACCGGACTTTGTGCCGTATATAGAACTATATAACTCCGGCAATGAACCTGAAACTGTAAAGGATTGGGTGTTGTTGAGAAGATCCGGTACTGATAATACCGGAGGGTTGATTACGGATCAGGAAACTGAACTGCTGCCTGATGATTACCTGGTTATTACACCCGATTCGTCGGCCATTGAGTTGATTTACGGGGAGATCCATCAACTTGAAATGGATCAATTTCCCGGGTTTGAAAATCTGGATGAAATTCGATTGATGACAGATTCAGGAGAAACGATAGATTCGCTGAGGTTTGATCTTTCCCTTTGGGGCGGATCCGGTGTGGCTTTAGAGAGACGGCGGGCAAACTTCCCTTCAGAATACCGGGAGAACTGGGCTGAATCTCCGGCAGAACTATTTGGGACACCGGGTAGTGAAAATCTGGTTGATCCAGACTATCCCTTCACAATCACCAGTATTCAGGTTAGCGGAGCGGGCGATCTGTTTTTGATCTTCAATTCTGCTATCAACCCAATGGATGTGAA
Source organism: Rhodohalobacter barkolensis (assembly GCF_002834295.1). NCBI lineage: Bacteria > Pseudomonadati > Balneolota > Balneolia > Balneolales > Balneolaceae > Rhodohalobacter > Rhodohalobacter barkolensis. The sequence continues at coordinate 222,577 of NZ_PISP01000002.1, forward strand.
TGCAGATAAATTTGAAGTTGATGGTATCAATCCGGACTCAGCTGAGTTGACGGATCAGCATACGGTTCGATTAACCTTTAACAGGCCGTTGGGTACTGGTGAAAAAATTCTCCGTACAGGAGAAATTAGAAGTATGCCGGGGTGGTCTATTAGTGATGGAGAACAATTCCATTTCATAATCTATGATGAATATAGTGCGGGTGATGTCGTGATCAATGAGTTTATGTATGATCCGCCCGTGGATTATCCGGCCTATGTCGAACTTTATAACAGGAGTGATAAATTTTTAAATCTTATAAACTGGAGGTTGCAGCGAAAGGAGATATCATCGCAACCCGGTGGGGTCATTACAACCGGTACTTTAGCACTTCGGCCAAATGAGTATCTCGTCATTACAAACAGTTCTGAAGCTGCAGTAAATATTTTTGGGGATATCAAGCTTTTTGAAATGAGTAACTTTCCCGGCTTTACAGTTACAATACCGGAACAGATCAGGCTGTTTGATTCAGAGGGTGTCATAGCGGATTCTTTGGAGTACACACCATCAACGTGGGGAGGAAAGGATGTGGCGCTTGAGCGTAAAAGCCCGGAGGTCGGATCTGAATATGTTGAAAACTGGGCTGAATCAACATCCATGTTATTAGGAACTCCCGGCAGGGAAAATGAAGCACAACCGGACAGTGACAGGCCGATTTTAACAAACCTGACGTTTTTTGAGAATCGTGGATTTCTATTGGAATTCAACAAAACAGTAGAACCGGAAAGCGCAACGAAAGAGGGACACTACAGCTTCAACCCGGAGCTGACGATCCAGAAGATCGAAGTTGAAGGAAGTGAAGTTTTAATACTGTTTAGACAAGAGTTTCAAAACGGCAGAACCTATTCAGTAACGGCAGAAGGCATCACGGACCTTTTTGGAAATGAACTGCTAAAAAGCACCCACGCTATAGATTTCTTGGAATTTGATGAGGTTACTCCGGGAGATGTTGTGATTAATGAAATACTGTATCGCAGAGAGAATGCGGGAAGCCCGGAGTTTGTCGAACTTTATAACAGAACGGATAAAACAATCGACTTGAGCGGGGCGATATTTTTTGCAGGATCAAACAGTACAACCATGCCCTCGAACACCGTTCTAAGATCGAATGAATACCTGGTAATCACAGATCAGCAGGATTTTGCAGGTGAATCAAAAGACATCATCTATCTGCCCGGCTTTCCCGGGTTGAGTAATTCAGGCAGTAATATTGGGTTCAAAAATCAGAATGGAGTAATCATCGACAGTCTCAAATATAGGCCTGATTGGGGAAGAAATAATCCGGGAATTTCGCTTGAACGAAGAGATCCTTCGGCGCTATCCATTGATCCTGCAAACTGGATGGAAAGTTCAGATGAACGCGGGGCAACTCCTGCAGGACAAAACAGCCGATTCCAGATAGATTTAGCACCGCCGGAGATCTTATTTGCAAATTTGAGCCATCCGGATTCGCTTGAAGTTATTTTTAGTGAATTTGTGAACCTCAAAGTGAGCAGTAAAAATCAAGAATCCGATTTTTCGTCAACTCAAGACGGTTTTGGAACAATTTTTAAGATAAACGGCGAGGATGCGCGTGTAATCGATTATTATGAAAGCCGGGCAAACAGAATTGTGTTGAGTACAGAGAAATTTCGTCCGGGAGAGGAAAATACGCTTAGTGCAGAGGGGTTGAAGGACTTTAAAGGAAATCGAACAACGGCTAATCATCCTGTTACACAGCCTGTGAATACTGGCGACTTGGTGATCAATGAGATCATGTTTCATCCATTGACCGGAGGGGATGATGCAATACCTGAACAGTCTGAATATTTGGAAATCTATAACCGACAACCCTATTCAATTTCACTGGAAGGACTGTTTTTGCACGATGAACCGGATGAAAATGGAAATACTACACGTATTGAGCCTGTGTCGAGCAGAAATCGCCGGATACCTGCAAACGGTTATGCACTATTGTTCCCGGAACCTGAACCTGTGTCACTTTCGGGTAGCCGTACAGGGATCGTGTTTGATTTGTCAGATGAACTGGATCCGTTTGCATTGAGGGCAGAACGTGCCGGTTTAAGCCTAACTCTGTCCGGCCGTGCAATTTATCTGACAGACAGTACACAAACAGTTATTGATAAAGTTGATTATAGTCCGGACTGGCATAATCCCAATTTGATTACTACACAAGGGGTTTCGCTGGAGCGAATTCATCCAGGACGTGATTCAAATGACCCGGAAAATTGGGGTTCCAACACAACAATTATTGGAGGAACTCCCCTGACTCAAAATTCACTTCATCATAATTTTGAGGGTGAAGCTTCTTCTGAAGGAATCGAACTGACACCAAATCCATTTGCCCCGGAAAGTGAAGGGGATGACCACGAACTCAGTATTAATTATGAATTTGAGGATCCCGATTATCTTCTAAAGGTGAAGATATTCGATCGCTATGGGCGATTGGTTCGAAATCTTGCAAACAGTTATACGGCCGGTTATCGTGGTTCATTGGTGTGGGACGGTCGCACGGATGATGGAAAGAGAAATCGAATCGGGATCTATATTGTCTATGTTGAAGCCTACAATGGTTCAACCGGAGATAAAAAGATTTTCAGGGATACGGCTGTACTTGCAAGGCAGTTCTAAATTCCAATTCGCTCAACCAAGGTTTTTACAAACTCTTCATGTTCCTCTTTCATAAATACACTTCTCAGCAGAACTACGTGATCCGTTTCGGCTTGATAGTCGTGGAAGCGTGCTGTAAACTGACTTACAGGGATCTTATAGAGACTCAGATGAAAACCTTCGGAGGGATTATTTGTATTCATTCCATGATTAAACACTTCTCTGCTCAATTTGTTGATTTCCGAGGTGCTTTTCTGTTCTGGAATTTTGAAATATCCGACAATATCAAGATCAGGTTCCTGATATAGATCGAATGTGGAGCTCTTTTTCAGTAAATCGGTAAAAATAAGGGCTGCCGATCGCGCTTTAAATAATATTGACCCTAAACCGCTTGAAGAGAGAGGCAAGAGCTGAAGTGTTGCCCAAAAGGCTGCAGCTGAGGCCCCGGCGCGCGAGCACTCCAGACTGATTTCGCCCAGATGCAGATCATCGGATGTAAAATAGGTATAGGGGGAATCGTGCTTGTAAAACTTACCCACAGATGGATCTTTGTAAAGTACACTTCCACAGCCATAGGGTTGCAGGCCATGCTTATGAGGGTCGATGACGATACTGTCAGCCTGATACAAACACGGCCAATCCTCAGTTTTTGGAAGGCTCTCCTTAATCAGGGTAAAAAATCCACCATATGCGGCGTCAGCGTGTACCCGTATTCCATGGGTTTTTGAATACTCAAGAATTTTTGAAAGCGGTTCGGTTGTACCCAGGCCGGTTGTACCCATGGTTACCACAATTGTACCGATCTCATCTGCATGGGTTTTGATGAATTCGAAGTCCGGATTGCCAAAATTATCAACAGGTATTTCCAGGAAATCGGTATTTAAGACCCTGCACATTCGTCTGTGCGTGTAATGTGCATTCGAAGTGGCCGCAATAGCTTTGCCAGGGTGGATTTCGCGGGAAACAAAAAGAGCTTCCAGGTTGGCAATAGTGCCGCCAGAAGTCAGGTGGCCTAAATATGTGTCGCCATATCCAACCATGTTAGCGAGTTCTTTGACGGCTTCTTTCTCCATTTCGGAGGTTGGAGGTCCGCCATCCAAAGCGTGATTGTTTGGGTTGATGGTTGCCGTTAACATATATGCAAGCCAAGCAATTGGGTGTGGCGGTTTAAGCATTTGTCCTGCATAAGAAGGGTGATGAAATGGGTAGTTCCCTTCAAGGCGTTCTTCCAGCTTATCCAGAATCGATTCGATCTCCGTTAGCTCAGTAATATCGTTCTGAGCTCCAAATTGGGAGCGCCACGCATCCAATTTACGCAGCGCTTTTTCTATAGCGGGTAGATAAGGGGTGAATTGGTTCAAAGTTCCGGTTTAAATTAACTTGGGTTCAAGATAAAATTTTGAATTTTAAGTCTCCCTTAACAGTGGGGGACTGTGGAAATGTTCATCAAAAAATGATGAATAAAATAAATTTAGACACCCCTCTTAGTCTCCCCTTTTTAGGGGAGAATGAGTTTAATCCGTTATCAGTTTTCTTTTAATGAATTCACATTAAATGAGAATAAATGAAACTCCTACGGAAAGTACCTGTGCAACCTGCAGCTCTTTGGAGTAGTCATCATCATAAATGAAGTCCAGCCTAAGGGAGGCATTCATGAAATCATTGATTTTTCCGGTAAACTGATTTGTCACAAAAACATCTGTACTGCTAATTGCTGTATTCAAATTGGTGAACATCTCAAGTGATGAAGAGAGGCTCAGGTTAGTCCCAAGTTTTCTGTCGTATGCGACGGCAAAGGTTAAACCGGCCTCATTTCTAAAGGTATCGCCTTCGTCCAGGCCATAAAGAGTGGAAAGGGATTCATTCCTTACAAAGGTTTGCTGGAGACCTAAACCCGTTTCAAGAGAAAAATTATCAGAAGGGACATAAGCCAGACCGGCATTTTCACTCAAGTAACCGGGAGCCATGAACTCAGAAATGAAGATGTCGCTGCCGTCGGGCGCTTCACCATATTCATATCCTTTAGCAAACTGTGTTCTAAAGTTAATGTTACCAAATAATTTAAAGTCGCTTTGTCGGTCTGCTCCCAGGTCATATAAAAACCGGTTGCGAACAGAAAGCCGATCGTCTGTTTTGCGAACACCTTCTCCTTCAATTTTAGTTTGGCCATAACGAGTGTTCAGTTCAAATATGTATGCGAATCGTTCTTTCTTATATGCTGCGGTGTAAGCAGAGTTTCCTGTAAATGCAAGATTATTGATACCACCTTGCGACCAGTTTGAGTAGGCAGCCTGAGAACCGTTTAATCCTGCAACCCAGCTTAAATCCCATCCATCTAAAGAATCGGGGATGGCAACGTCCTGAGCCTGGATTGTGAAAGTTGTAGAGAGAAGGAGTAATAGTAGCAGAGATAGTTTCTTCATGGTTTTATTTAGAATTATGAATTACTCTCGGTTAAAACAATAGAATCAGGAAGGCCATTTTTTAATCCTACTTCTATCTGCTCATTGAGTTTTGTTGGGATATTCATCCCAATAACAGCAGCCTGAATAGGGTATTTTCGATGCCCCCGATCTACGAGTACAGAAACGAAAATTTTATTGAATCGTTCTCTGTCCGGGATTTTATCCAATCCTTTCAGGATGGTTTCACCGCTAAAGATCACATCATCAACAATGACTAACACACTGTTTTCGTTAACCGTATCAGTGAAGCTGAATGATTCATCTGAATGGGCCCAGAGTTGCTCGGTTAGATATGAAGAGTCAGAATCTTTATTTAGAAATTTTGATAATTGCTTTGAAAGGGCGTATCCGCGTTCGTTTAATCCAATGAGTCGAATTTCTTTGCCATGTGCCTCTTCAATAATTTGATAGGCCATGCGCTTGATGGTGCGTGTAATTCTGTTGCTGTCTGCAAGGATCATAAATTTGAATAAATTATCAATAAACTAAACAGAAAGTATTCAATTTAGTATACTATATACAAATGCGGTTTCGACTAATTTAAAGATTAGAAGGGAGTATCATGAATAGTTTAGTAAAACAATCAATTGTAGCAGGTGGGAGTTTCGCTGGCGGTTTGGTTGCCGGATACCTGTTGCGAATAAAGAAGTCTGAATTACAATCAACATACAGATCTGCAAAATCTCTTTCTTCAGAATTTGCCCAAACTGTGAAGATCCGGGGAGGTAAAATTGCCGATAAAGGTTTAGAACGTGTAAAAACGATTCGAACCGACATATCCCTAAATTTCAAAGATCCTATTCCAGATCTGTATAAAGCGACAGAATCCCTCACGGTTGATGATTTAGATTTAAAACTTCCCCGGTAACATGCTGCCCGATCGATATTCAGAGTCGCTGCTTCAGTGGATTTGGGAAAACCTGGAATTTAACGGTGCAAACCTTCAGTCGAATACCGGAGATGAGATCGAGATCTTTGATCCCGGTAAAAAAAATCACGGAGCCGGTCCCGACTTTCTCCATGCCAACATAAAAATTGGAGGAATCCGGTTTTACGGGCATGTTGAAGTTCATAATCACGAAAAAGAATGGTTTGAGCACTGCCATCACAAAGATGAAAATTTCAATAGTGTTGTTCTGCATGTGGTGCTCGAGAGTGGAGATAAACCGACAGTTACTTCAGACGGTTACCGTCCGGCTCTACTTAACCTGAAAAGCTACCTGTCTAAGCCACTATTCGAACTACTTTTTCTAAAAGAAAATAACGGGCTTCCTTGTTCAAGCCGGGTCACAACAATTCATCAACGAGCATTTGAGCTGCAGATTGAAAAAGCCCACAGGGAGTACTTTAGATATAAAGTAAATGAACTGATGGAGTGTTATAATTCACACCTTACTCCATCTGATGCCTGGTTAAATTCATTTATTCAAAAAGTTTACAGCGCTTTAGGTATACCTTCCAATCGGGTTTCGATGGAGAAGTTGTTTCTGGATAATCGCGATAAGTTTTCAAGCCAAACAGACCGGGATTCTTTTGTTCAGGAAGTTCAGAGCATTGCATTTTCCAACATTGGAAAAGAAAAATACAACTGGAATGAGTCCGGGATGAGGCCTGGAAGTCAACCCCGGAAAAGAGTAGTGCAGGCTGCAACACTGCATTACGAAATCAGTAGTTACAGTGTTAGTAACTTTTTGTCTGATGGTACCGATGCCTGGGCGGGTATTATCAATTCTATACAGAATCAGGATCTTCCGGGCAGATCAAGAATGAACATCATTGGCCAAACCGTTTTTCTGCCGGCAATTTATTTATTAGGAGATCTATTCCATTCTCAGGATCTCTGCTCTCAATCTTATAAGGAATGGAGCGAATCATCATCAGAGCTGCCAAAAGAAGTTCGGATGCCCTTCGAGAAATCAGGTTTTGAACTGTCGCAACCCGTGCAAAAGATGGGGTTGGCGCATCACTACAAACGGTTCTGCAAAGAGAGGAACTGTCATAGATGTGAGGTGTTTAAAAGTGCAATTAATTCTTGACACATAAAAATCTTGTTTCTATCTTTGAATTCTGTCAATTCGATGAATTGCCCGGTCGTCTAATGGCAGGACAGCTGGTTTTGGTCCAGTCAGTGGGGGTTCGAATCCTCCCCGGGCAACATGTCATTATAAAAGGATGCCAGAGAGGTACTCCTTTTTCTTTTTTAACAACCTTTACCTGTCAATCCGTTGGATACGCCACTAGCCATATTTGCCGGTCGAAGTAATCTTGCACTGGCCCGTGCCATTGCCGAGAGTTATGGCACTGATTTGGGCGAAGTAACGATCAAGTCTTTTTCTGACGGCGAGCTGTATGTGAAGTATGAGCAGAGTATCCGTGGAGAAGATATTTTTGTTATACAATCGACACCTCCACCGGGCGACAACATTATTGAGCTGTTACTTTTATTGGATGCTGCAAAAAGGGCATCCGTTAAGCGAGTGACAGCAGTGATACCATATTTTGGTTACGCCCGGCAGGACAGGAAAGATCAACCCAGGGTTTCCATTGCTTCTAAAATGATGGCGAATTTACTGGTTGAGGCCGGGGCGGATCGAATTTTGACAATGGACTTGCACGCTTCTCAGATACAGGGATTTTTTGATATCCCGCTGGATCATCTATACGCGAGCCGGATTTTTATCGAGCATTTTACTGAAAATCCTATTGAGAACCTCGTCGTTGTGGCTCCGGATGTGGGTAGTTTGAAAATGGCACGCGCCTATTCAAAAAAGCTGGGTGCGAGTCTTGCTTTTATCGATAAAAGAAGGCCGAAGCAGAATGTTGCAGAGGTGATGAACATTATCGGTGAAGTAGAAGGAAAAAACGTTTTGATCGTAGATGATTTAATTGATACTGCGGGAACCATAACCAATGCTGCCGTTGCTCTAAAAGAGAGAGGTGCTTTGAATATTGTTACCACATGTACGCATCCGATTTTATCAGGCCCTGCTTATCAAAGAATTGAAGATTCACCGATCGATCAACTGTTAGTTACGGATACGGTTCCATTGAGGAAGCCATCCGATAAAATTAAAGTATTAAGTGTTGCGGGTATTTTTGCAGAAGCGATTCAGCGGATCCATACCAACGACACTATTAGTGCACTTTTTGATGATTAATCAATAATTGAAAAAACCATGAAGCAACCGGAAATATATAAACTGGAAGGCGAGAAAAGAGATTTAGGGAAAAAATCAGTAGCTCAATTGAGAGACGATCTGAAAGTACCTGCTGTTCTTTACGGTCCTAAAGTAGAAGAGAACGTTCACTTTTCCATTTCGGAAGTGGATATTGAGAAGATTCTCTCATCATCTGAAACCAAACTGCAAGAGTTGACCGTCGACGGGACAACCTATAAAACTCTTCTGAAGAATGTTGAGTTTGATCCGGTTACCGATCGGGTTCTGCATGCCGATTTCTACGTATTGGATGAATCACAGCGTGTGAAACTGAAGATTCCAATTCGACTTACCGGAACGGCTATCGGTGTTCGCGACGGTGGTGGACGTGTATTCCAAACTATGCGTATTGTACGTGTTAAGGTAATGCCTGACAAAATTCCTGCAGAATTTGAATTGGATATTACTGATCTTGGAATAGGTGATTCTTTACACGTAAGCGAGCTGGACATGGAAGGAATTGATCCGCTTGATGATCCGCGCCGTACAATCGTTACCATTGCTCCTCCAAAATCTGAAGCACTGTTTACAACCTCTATTGAACCTGACGAAGAAGAACTTCTTGAAGGTGAAGAGGCTGAAGAGCTTGCTGAAGGAGAAGAGGCACCTGAAGGTGAAGAAGCAGCTGAAGGCGAAGAAGGAAAAGAAAGCAAAGAAGAATAAAATAAACTCTTTGTTATGGCACTGATTGTTGGCCTGGGGAATCCGGGTTCTGATTATAAAAGTACGCGCCATAACGTAGGTTTTGAGGTGATCGATAACCTCGCCGAAAAACTATCCATCTCTTTTGATCCCGATAACGGCCTTTACCAAAAAGGTGAAGGCCGTTTTAAGGGACAATCCGTAGTTCTGATAAAGCCCACCACATTTATGAACAGAAGCGGAAAAGCTATTACGAAAGCACTGGCAGAAACCGGTTTTGATAAATCAGAATGTTTAGTCTGTTACGATGATATCAATCTTGAACCCGGGCAAATTCGACTGAGGCCTGGAGGGAGTGCCGGCGGCCACAACGGTATTTCAGATATCATAGAAAAACTGCAGACAAAATCTTTCCCCCGACTGCGTGTGGGCATTGGCAAAGAGTTTTCACGGGGCAAACAGGCCGAGTATGTGCTTGATCCATTTACAGCAGAACAGCGAGAGGAGATTGATAAATCGATTGATCTTGCATCAGATGCAATTTTGACGTTTCTTCGTGGTGGAATTGACATTGCAATGAATGAATTTAACTAATTCGATACTATCGCTAACTGAAAACCAATAAAAACTATGGTTAATACAATACTCTACTTAATACCGGTGGCTGGGGTAATTGCCCTTCTTTACACCTATTTTAAATCTGCCTGGGTAACTAAACAAGAAATTGGAACCGAACGAATGGAGCGCATCAGCAAAAGTATTGCGAGCGGTGCCATGGCATTCCTGAAAGCTGAATATCGGGTACTTGCCGTATTTGTACTGGTAGTTGCTGTAATACTTGGCGTCAGTGCTGACCCTACCACCTCAAGCTGGATGGTAGCGATCTCTTTTGTGGTTGGTGCTATCTGTTCAGGTTTGGCTGGATTCATAGGAATGAAAGTTGCTACCAAAGCCAATGTCAGAACTACTCATGCTGCACGAACGAGCCTTGGAAGAGGACTTGAAGTAGCATTTGCCGGTGGTTCCGTTATGGGACTTGGTGTAGTTGGACTTGGTGTACTTGGACTTAGTTTATTATTCATCATTTTTGGTAATGTTTTTGGCCTTGAAGGTGGAGAAGCCGTAAATAAAGTATTGGCTATTGTAACCGGATTTTCCTTTGGCGCTTCTTCTATTGCACTTTTTGCGCGTGTTGGCGGTGGTATTTATACCAAGGCTGCTGATGTTGGAGCCGACCTTGTAGGTAAAGTTGAAGCCGGAATTCCCGAAGATCACCCATTAAACCCTGCAACGATTGCAGATAACGTTGGTGATAACGTAGGTGATGTTGCCGGAATGGGTGCTGACCTTTTTGAATCTTATGTGGGTTCTATAATTGGTACTATGGTGCTGGGTGCAGCTTTTATTGCAGGTGCCACAATTGATGGAGCTGTTTGGGCAGATGCCTTTAACGGACTTTCTGCCGTGATGCTTCCGCTTGTTCTTGCTGGTGTTGGAATTCTGACTTCTATTCTTGGAACATTCTTTGTACGTGTGAAAGAAGGTGGCGATCCCCAGAAAGCATTGAATATGGGTGAATTTATATCAGCTTTCGTAATGCTTGTAGCTTCTTTCTTTATTATTACCTGGATGCTACCTGAAACATGGACATTCAACGGTGAAGTTTACAGTAGCATGGGAGTTTTCTGGGCCACTATCTTCGGTCTTGCTGCCGGACTTGGAATTGGCTTGATCACTGAGCACTACACCGGAACCGGAACTAAGCCGGTTTGGTCGATTGTGAAGCAGTCTGTTACAGGATCTGCAACAAATATTATCGCCGGACTTGGTGTAGGTATGATCTCAACTGCGATCCCTATTCTTATTATCGCTGTTGCAATTATCGGTGCTTATGAATTTGCCGGACTGTACGGTATCGCAATCGCCGCTGTTGGAATGCTTTCAAACACAGGTATTCAGTTAGCTGTTGATGCATACGGACCAATATCTGATAATGCCGGTGGTATTGCAGAGATGGCCGAGCTTCCCGGTGAAGTTCGTGAGCGTACCGACAAGCTTGATGCTGTAGGTAACACTACCGCTGCTATTGGGAAAGGTTTTGCGATCGGTTCTGCCGCACTTACTGCACTTGCTCTTTTTGCCGCTTTCATTACAGCTTTTGAGGCTGTAAACCCGGGAGTAGAGGTAATTATCAGTGTAACCAATCCTTCTGTGATGGCTGCACTGTTTGTAGGAGCAATGTTACCATTCTTATTCTCTGCTCTTTCTATGAATGCAGTAGGACGTGCTGCAATGAGCATGATCGAAGAAGTGCGTCGTCAGTTCCGTGATATTCCAGAATTGACCAAAGCACTTGCTGCCATGAACCGTAACGAAGGAAAGAAATTAGCAGACTGGTCAGATGAAGATCGTACTACTTTTGAAGATGCTGACGGTAAAGCCGAATACGAAAAATGTGTTGAGATCTCAACTCAGGCTTCTATTCGTGAAATGGTAGTTCCCGGCCTTTTAGCCGTGATCGTTCCCGTTCTTTTCGGCTTTGTACCAGGATTTATCAGCGACAGCCCAACTCTCGGTGCTGAAATGCTTGGTGGTCTTCTTGCAGGTGTAACTTCTGCCGGTGTTCTTATGGCACTCTTCCAGTCTAACGCTGGTGGTGCATGGGATAACGCCAAAAAGATGATCGAAGAAGGCGTGACTATTGACGGTGTTGAATACGGAAAAGGCTCTGAGCCTCACAAAGCCGGTGTTGTTGGAGACACTGTTGGTGATCCATTCAAGGACACTTCAGGCCCATCTCTGAACATCTTGCTTAAGTTGATGTCAGTTGTTGCACTTGTGATTGCAACAATGATTTAACTTCAACTTAGATAGTTTACTAAGTTTTAAAACCCCGGCGAGAAATTGTCGGGGTTTTTTATTTGTTTTCAATTGAAACTCAATTCAAAATGAACGTGATCTATGACTGACATTTTTAAACTTATTTATGAACACGATTTACGCCTCGATCAGCTTAGAGAACGACAACTGGACCGTAATAAGCAGGAGGTGTCAGGCAGCATTGAAGACTTTCTGAAACCCGACCCGACCTATTCTAAGTTTTACTTTTCAGGCAGTCTGCTCAGTAAAAATGAGTTTGGGTTGAGTTGCATGGTTCACTTCGATGAATTTTTAGATCGATTTTCCTCAGCTCTATCTGACTATCAGGTTTACCGGCGGGATCAAAGGGTTAGCCTAAAAGAAGCCGTAGCAGATACAGAACTTGGAATACCACTCATTCTTACGAAGAGTGAGAGTAACGCCTGGACGGATTTAGATTTAAACCTGGACATAGATAGCAACGTAGGTCACAAGAAAGAGGGTCTGTCTGAAGTGTTGAAGAGTGAAGACTTGGTACTCTACAAAGAACCGGCTCATAATGGGTTTGATCTTCATCTGTTTTCCCGAGTAAACATATACAACTCCTTTTTTGAACAGTTTCAAAAAATGGTCTCTGAAAACTTTCGGTTTTTCAGCATTAATGGAAAGAGAGTACGTTCAGAGCGTAAATTCTATTTTGAAACGTGGACACTGGATCGTCCGCCACACGGCGTAGAAGAGGTGTTTAAGGAAACGGTTCTTTAATAAGTCATTACTGTAGTTTTGCGATCATAATCATGCGTGGAGAGTCTGACTGAAATACCCCGCCCTCATAATCACCATAGGTTTTAGTGATTTCATATCCGGAACGATTGAGCTCAGATTTAAACCAATCCAGATCATAGAGTTTTACTCTCTCTATATATTTTACGGGTTTATCCAATGATTCTCCTTTAAATTGAATGGATTTAAATACCATCTCATCTTCAATTTTCCGGGTAACCTGATAGGCAAGATTTTCATAAACTCCGCTTTCGGACGGTACTAAATTTTTCTCCACATACTCGGGGTTCAGATAGTCGATAAAAAGTATTCCGTCCTTTCTGAGATTTTTAGCAGTTGTTCTCAAGATGCGTTTGTTCTCTTCATCTTCCAGAAAATAACCAAATGTCGTGAACAGGTTCACAATCGCATCAAACTGTTTGGGAATGGGATCTCTCATGTCCCTGATATAAAAATCAACGTTTTTAAGGTTTTTCTCTTTTGCATTGGATTTGGCCTTTTGGATGGCCTTTTTCGAAAGATCAATACCAGTAACATGATAGCCCCTTTTTGCCAATGCTAAAGAATTACGCCCCCGTCCGCATCCCAAATCAAGGATATTTTTATAGTCCGAAACAGGGATTTCTTTCTCAATCAAATCAGCTATTCTGGAAGCTTCCTTTTCGTCACGTTTCGAGTATAATTTTTCGTAAAGGGGGCTGTCAAACCAATCCTCAAACCAGCTCATAGCTTATTTACCTGTCTGTTTATAATTGCTTGAATACGGGCTCAATCTTAGGCTTTTAATTATTATCTTCCAAAAGTTTAGAATTAAAACCATTTATGAATTACACAGAAAAACTAAAGCGTTCAGTAAAATCTTCAAATTCTATTCTTTGTGTGGGGCTGGATCCGGTTCCTGAAAATATACCGCAAACATTGCGGAACCAATATAAAGATGACGCTGAACTGATTTTCGAATTTTGCAGAAGAGTAGTTGAGTCTACTAAAGTTCATGCTTGTGCTTTTAAACCAAATGTCGCTTTTTTTGAGGCATTGGGCGTGCCCGGCTGGGAAGCATTTGAAAAGCTTTTGGATGTAATACCCTCCAACCGAATTGTGATAGCGGATGCTAAACGGGGCGACATTGGAAATACGGCATCGATGTATAAACGAACATACTTCGATCGCTATCAGAATGATGCTATAACACTGAATCCATTAATGGGTCTGGATACATTAGATCCGTTTATGAATGACTCTTCAAAAGGGGTTTATGTTTTAGCGTTGACTTCAAATTCCGGTTCAGCAGACTTTCTGCAACGCCGGTTCCAGGGGCGATTGTCGCTCGGGGAGTATATTTCGGAGGAACTGTCAAAAAAGCAGTCCGTTTGTTCAACACACATTGGAATGGTTGTTGGTGCCACACAAATCGAATCCATTGCGCCCGTGTTAAATGCTTTTCCGCAATCAAATTTATTGATTCCCGGCATTGGAGCTCAGGGGGGATCCATTGTGGAATTAGATAAAGCGCTGGACAGGCATACCGGTATTCCGGTTGTTAACTCATCTCGAGGTATTATTTATGCAGGAGGAGATGAGGAAAACTGGTCGGAGTTGGTTTCTGAAAAAGCATCTGAATTAAAAGAAAACTTAAATAGAATTACCGTCAGATATGTCTGATAAATTACCCGAAGTTATCCTCTATACAGATGGAGCATGCAGTGGAAATCCCGGACCGGGAGGGTGGGGAGCACTGCTGATGTGGAATGGAAAGCGCAAGGAGCTCAGCGGAGGCGCGCCCGAGACGACCAACAATCGTATGGAGATGAGAGCAGTTATTGAGGGTCTTAAAGCCCTGAACAAAAGATGTCATGTAAAGATACATAGCGACAGTGCTCTGATTATCAATGCATTTACACATGGCTGGATAGAAAACTGGCAAAAACGTGGTTGGAAAAAATCGAATAAAAAGCCGGTTGAGAACAAAGAGCTTTGGCAGGAAATGTTGAAAGCAGCTCAGCCGCATAAGGTCAGCTGGATCAAAGTGAAAGGACATTCCGACAATGAGCTCAATAACCATGTGGATGCTTTGGCGGTTGCAGAATCACAAAAGTATCTCTAAACAGAGTAGTTGCCAATAACAATGATATCTCGACAGAATGAGAAGAGCCCGTAAAGAAACCCCTCGTGCATCCAATAAAGAAATATTTGGGTGGGCAATGTTTGATTTTGCAAATCAGGCATACACGCTGCTTATCATCACAGTGATTTTCCCTGTACTGTTTACCACCGTAATTGTGGGCGATGCTGATAATGATTTCCGGCTGGGGAATTTGCTGTGGAGTATTGCGCTTTCTGTCAGCTACTTTTTGGTTGTGCTTTCAGGGCCCATTTTTGGTGCAATCATGGATTATTCGGCGTTAAAGAAAAAGTTTCTTTTTTATAGCTACTTGCTAACGATTTTTGCTACGGCCTTACTCTATTTTGTTGAACCCGGCCTGGTTGTTCTTGGAGTGATTTTAATTATTATCTCTAATTTTGCCTACTCCATTGGGGAAAACTTTATTGCATCATTTCTTCCCAGTCTCGGACCGCCACGCGACCTTGGGAAAATTTCAGGATTTGGCTGGGCGCTGGGATATATAGGCGGATTGGTAGCTGCCGGGTTTGTAATTGTTTACCTGGGAGATGCTACTGCAGAAAATTTTGAGCGTATACGATGGGTTGGCCCGTATGCAGCTCTGTTTTTTATGCTAACGGCCATCCCTACATTTCTTTGGGTTAAAGAGCCCGGAGCCCGAAAGGAGTTGCCTGCCGGTGAGACTTTCGTTTCGATGGGTTTTAAACGGTTAGGAGATACCATGAAAGAGATCGGCGAATTTCGCGATCTGGCCATCTTCCTTATCTCGGTTTTTTTTGCAATGGCAGGAATATATATCGTTATCTCGTTTGCATTTATTTACGGTGATCAGGTTGTGAAATGGAATGAAACCGTTCGGGTTTTAATGTTTGTAGTAGTACAGATCACTGCGGCAATCGGAGCATTCTCCTTTGGTTTCTTACAAGATCGTATAGGCGCAAAAACAACGTACAATATCACACTGCTGCTCTGGTTTTTGGGGGTTTTAGGAATATGGGCAGTAACAGACATTACCGATTGGATAAATCTGACATTTAGCACGGAATTCGAAGCACAATATGTTTTTCTCTATATCGGTATTATAGCGGGATTGAGCCTGGGTTCTAGTCAATCAGCCAGCCGGGCATTGGTTGGATTGTTTAGCCCGGAACAGAAATCAGCAGAATTTTTTGGCTTTTGGGGACTCTCAAATAAGATTGCCGGTGTATTCGGGATTATTGGTTTAGGACTTTTACAGGCCGAATTTGGACTCCAGCAATCTGTACTCTTTTGCGCATTTCTTTTCCTCATTGCTATTGTGGTTTGTCTGTTTGTAGACCAACACAGAGGCGAAAAGGCAGCGGACTGGTATCACGATAACAGGGAGTGAAAATTTAACAGCAGATTTTCCGCCATTTTTCTTAGAAAATTTGAAAAAAAGGTAGGTTTTATCCCCTAATATGTTAAATTAAGCCGATTACAGTACAGGGATGGAAAAAAAGTCTTTGCACTTAAAAACAAGATGGGAAATCTCATCAGATTAATTACTAACTAAATGGAATATTGATATGAGCAGAATGGACGAAATCAAAAACCTGACAGCAGAGTTGGAAGGCGATCTTGACAAGTTTTATAACAAAGGTAATAAGGCTGCAGGTACTCGTGCCCGTAAACAACTGCAAGACCTGAAAAAGCTCTCTCAGGAAATCCGACTTGAGATCCAGGATATAAAAAACAAAGACTGATAAAGTCTACCACACTATTTTAGAGCCATCCCGATAGTATCGGCGGTGGCTTTTTTTATGCGATCGAGATTCGAAATACCCGCATCAAACCGGTATTAAAAATCCTGTTATATCTCTCGATAATCGTGTAGTTTTAGTGCTCACATAACAGCAAGTTTTATGAAGAATACTCCATTTCACAAATTACCTCCCCGGGCTATCAGAGTCTGGCAATTGGGAAGCTCTATCGGGAATCTGTTTTTCTTTGGTATCCCGGCAGTTTATGCGGCTGTGTTTGGAATGGAATCATTTCACTTTTGGATAGTTGTTACTTCATCTGTAATCATCGCTTTAATATGGGTTTTTTCAGTTGCTGTGCTGCCATATTTAAGTTGGAAGAACTGGCGCTATGCTGTAGATGCAAAGGAGATTGACTTAAAGAGAGGAGTATTGATAAAAAACCGAACGCTGATACCGCTAAGTCGAGTCCAGCATGTGGATACCCGTCAAGGACCTCTATTACGCTGGTATAACCTTGCCTCGGTTACAATTTCAACGGCAGCTACAACGCATGAGATTCCTGCATTGGATGAGGTTATTGCCGATCGTGTTCGGGATCAGATTTCCAAATATGCACGTCTGGCTGAAGAAGATGTTTGAATTTCAGAGACAGCACCCGGTAGCAGCGGTTAGCAGGGCTCTCAGTTTAATTAGAGGAAACCTGATTACCATTATTGTCTTTCTGGTCGTGGGTGCCCGAAGTGAAAGTTTTCCTTTTCTATGGTGGATAGGCGGAGGTTTTGCATTTCTGCTTATAGTGGGAGTGGCCAATTGGTGGAGATTTCTGTTTAAAGTTGAAAATGGTGAATTGCATATCAAAAGTGGAGTATTTGTAAGGAAAAACCTCTATCTGTCAAAAGACAGGGTGCAGGTTATTGATATTACATCCGGTGTACTGCAAAGAATGTTCGGTCTGGTAAGAGTTGATATCCAGACGGCCGGTTCAACATCCCGGGAAGCTGCAATTGACGCAATCACAATTCAAAAAGCGCAGGAAATTAACCGCTTGCTTCGGGCCGACGAGTATGCTGATGAATCAGAGGATCAACAATTCAAGCCGGAAGAGAAGCCCCATAAAGAGTTTAAATTACCCGCTAAGGAGTTGCTTATTGCTGCCTCCACCTCAGGAAGTTTTGGAATTGCTCTCTCAATTTTAGCTACAGTTTTTTCACAAATCGAACCTCTGATCAGTGAATCTGAACTTTTTGAGTATCTATTTGAAACCCTGCCTTCCCAAACCGATTTCATTTTTTTCCTGACTGTTATCGTCATATTTGTAGTATTTGCATGGCTGCTTTCATTCTTTAGCACACTGTTTAGTTATGGGAATTTCAACCTTACAGTTAAGGAGAATGAAATGGTTATTACACGGGGGGTTTTTGAGAAGAAAAGAGTGACGGTGCCATATAATCGAATTCAGGCTATTCATGTTGCAGAGGGGATGATACGTCAACCCTTGGGCTATGCATCGGTTCATCTGGAAAGTGCAGGTTACGGAGACGAGGCAGGTACCGGTTCAATTGTACTGTTTCCTCTGGTGAAAAAATCTGAGGTACTTTCTCTACTGGATGAGGTGGTTCCCTCTTATCAGAAAGAGATGTCCGGGCTTGCACTGCCTAAACGATCATTGAGACGTTATCTGTTTCGATCTACATTTCTCGTAACAGCAGCTACTGCGGTGTTATACTTCTGGCTTGAATTGAATAACTGGATATGGATTATTCCTCTGCTGGCACTATTCTGGGGATGGTTAAAATACAGAGCTGCCGCAGTTGCATGGGCAAAAGGAGCATTTATCTTCAGGAGCAGAACTCTATCCAAGTCTACAGCTTTTATTAATAGGAATAGAGTACAGAACCTTACCATTAGTCAGAGTCCATTTCAGCGTTGGCGTAAATTGTGTACGGCAGAGATCTATGTAGCATCCGGCGACCGGGGAAAGTCATTTTCAGTTCGGGATATAGAGGCAGAAACCGGTATTTGGCTGCTGAATGAGATGCAAAGAAGAAAAGGTTCAGAGACTAAATCTGAACCTTTAGAAAAAGATGATCGAATAATTGAGTTGCCGGGTTGGAATCAGGCTGCAAACTGAACCGTTTGAATAGCTTCCTGCAGTTGATTAACCTTTACCGGTTTTAGCAGGTATGCAGAATTGGTGACCGTTACGGCTTCCTGTCTGATTCGCGCATCATTTTGAGCCGTGATATAAACAACCGGCACATTCGAATGAGTTCGAATAGACTTCATCGCTTCAATACCGGATACGTTATCTGCCAGCATGATATCCATGATAACAAGATCAGGATTCATTTTTTCAACAGTTTCAATCGCATTACGCCCACCGGGACATGTTGCAAGTACATCATAGCCTATCGAATTGGCCATTTTCTTTAAAACAATGGAGAGCAAACGATCGTCTTCAACGATGACAACTTTTTTATTCATAATGATTAATCACCTAAGAGTATTTTTTATAAAAGTACATGAAAAGCTACTCAGGTTCAGTTAGCATTGCATAAATTAGCTGATCATTGATGAGAATTTGTTAATAAAAGGGCTCAACTCTTATTGAGCCCTTTAAAATTAGACGATTCAGACTGCTGCCGGTTCCTGGCCCTCAGCATATTCTTCAATAGGCAGACACGAACAAACAAGATTTCGGTCGCCATAGGCATCGTCAACCCGACTAACGGCCGGCCAGAACTTATTGAAACGCAGCTGAGGCAGAGGAAAGACTGCTTCCTCACGCGTGTATGGATGAGTCCACTCGCCTGATGCGATAACGCGCATGGTGTGAGGTGCATTTTTCAGAACATTATCTTCAGAATCGGCCCTGCCTTCTTCGATATCTTTAATTTCATTTCTGATTCCGATCATCGCATCACAGAATCGGTCCAATTCCTCTTTTGACTCACTTTCTGTAGGCTCTATCATCAGTGTGCCGGGAACAGGGAAAGACATCGTCGGAGCATGGAATCCGTAATCCATCAAACGTTTGGCTACATCAGGTGCGTCAATTCCCGCACTCTGCTTAAATCCGCGAACATCAATGATAAACTCATGAGCTGAACGTCCGCTTTTTCCGGTATAGAGAACCGGATAGTGATCTTTGAGCCGATCCTTGAGATAGTTCGCATTCAGTATGGCAGCTTCGGTAGCTTTTGTCAGTCCGTCTGCTCCCATCATTCGAATGTAGGCGTGTGAAATTGTAAGAATACTTGCACTTCCCCAGGCAGCGGCTGCAACAGCCGGAATAGACTGATCTGAACCGGCTTGAACCACATCATGCCCCGGAAGGAACGGCTTGAGTTTTTCTACAACTCCGATTGGCCCCATGCCGGGTCCGCCGCCACCGTGTGGAATGGTAAATGTTTTGTGCAGATTGAGGTGGCATACATCCGCACCGATTTGAGCGGGTGAGGTGTAACCCACTTGGGCATTCATATTGGCTCCGTCCATATACACGAGCCCGCCATGATTATGAATGACATCACAAATCTCTTTGATGTCCTCCTCAAACACGCCGTGTGTGGATGGGTAGGTAACCATTAAGGCAGAGAGTCTGTCGCTGTATTTTTCAGCTTTCTCACGGAGATCAACCAGATCAATGTTACCATTTTCATCGCACTTGGTAACAACAACATCCATTCCTGCCATAACTGCACTTGCAGGATTCGTCCCATGTGCTGAAGAAGGGACAATCGTTACGTTGCGCTTAAGATCACCATTGGCATGATGATATCCGCGAATAGTCATCAAGCCGGCATACTCGCCTTGAGCACCGGAGTTAGGCTGAAGGGATACGGCGTCAAAACCGGTAATTTCTGACAACCAATCTTCCAGTTCCTCAAATAATTGATGATATCCCTTGGCTTGATCAAACGGAACAAATGGATGAATTTTACCAAATTCCGGCCAGGTTAAAGGGATCATTTCAGCCGTTGCATTGAGCTTCATAGTGCAAGAACCCAGAGAGATCATCGAATGTGTTAAATCCAGGTCACGGTTTTCCAGTTCTTTCAAATAGCGCAGCATCTCATGTTCGGAGTGATACTGATTAAATACCGGATGTTCGAGATAGGATGAAGTTCTACTTAGATTTTCAGGATAATTTACTTCTACATTTTCGGCCTCTTTTCGAAGGTCGAAGGAAAGTACATTATCACTTGCTTCTTCAAAGATTTTCAAAACTTCTTCAGCATCTTCAAGATGTTTGGTTTCATCAAATGAGATACCGATCAAACCATTTGCATAGCGAAAGTTTACCTTTTTCTGCAGAGCCAGCTGTTTAATCTTTTCAATTGTGGATGAGTCGATACCTGATAAAGTGATGGTATCGAAGTAGTGATTATTTACAATAGAAAAGCCGAGGTTTTTCAACCCTTTGGCAGTCAATTTTGTAAGACCGTGAATTTTTGAAGCAATTCTTTTCAATCCTTGTGGTCCGTGGTATACGGCATAAAACCCGGCGATAACAGCAAGGAGTACCTGGGCCGTACAAATATTGGAGGTCGCTTTTTCACGTCGGATATGCTGTTCCCGGGTTTGAAGCGCCATTCTGTAAGCTACATTTCCTTCAGTATCCTGAGAAACCCCGATAATCCGTCCCGGAATCTGTCGTTTGAATTCCTCTCGGGTTGCGAAAAATGCGGCATGTGGTCCCCCGTAACCCATGGGGACACCAAATCGCTGTGTGGATCCAACAACCACATCGGCTCCCATTTCACCGGGAGGAGTGAGAAGTGTTAGCGACATCAAGTCTGCGGCAACAGCTACGTACACACTATTTTCGTGAGCAGCTTCAATCAGGGATGAAAAATCGTTAACAGATCCAAAGGTGTCAGGATATTGTAATAAGATTGCAAATAAGTTTGGATCCGTTACATCCAGATCTTCAGGTTTACCAACCTTGATGGCAATTTCTAACGGTTCCATTCTGTTTTTTAGAACGGAGAGCGTTTGAGGATGGCAATTTTCTGAAACAAACAGTGTATTTGCGGATTTCCGCTTTTTCCCTTTTCTGCGACCGTGAAGCATTGAAGCTGCTTCAGCTGCAGCTGTGCCTTCGTCAAGCAGAGAGGCGTTAGCCAATTCCATTCCGGTCAGATCAGAAACCATTGTCTGAAAGTTGATTAGAGCTTCAAGTCTGCCCTGGGCAATTTCTGCTTGGTAAGGAGTATAAGCCGTGTACCATCCCGGATTTTCCAAAACATTTCTCAGGATGACATGAGGGGTTACAGTATCATAATACCCCATCCCAATGTAGGATTTGAAAATCTTGTTCTTGGAGGCTGTCTCTTTGATGTGCTCGATGTAGTCTACTTCACTCAGAGGTTCAGGTAAATCCAGCGGTTGCTCGAGTCTAATATTTTGAGGAATAGTTTCGTCTAATAGCTGTTTAACAGATTCCGCTCCGGAAACCTCCAGCATCTCTTTTATTTGATGATCGTCAGGACCGATGTGGCGATTTGCAAAACGCTCTTTATCAAATGAAATCTTCATGAAATGGGAATAATTTTATAGCTTAAAAATGATTTATTGAGCAAACAATGTTTTTTGAAAAACGGTTCAGTTGCACGTTAAAAAAAGCATAAAACAGACCGTTTAAACTCCAAATACTCATATCTAATAAAGATACGATTTTTTAGGGCTCATTACATCCCCGGAACTTTTCTTTTTAAAACAGATGAAGAAGTTTTTGTATTATCCCTGATAAGGCATTTTGATAAAAAGTTTATATATTTAGTCAAGGCTAAATAATTGTATATTCAAATCAAAAAGAGTTATGGAACTAATTCCCAAATGGTTTTTTGAACTAAACCCTATGATTCAAGCCCTCATTGGAGGACTTTTTACATGGGGAATGACAGCATTGGGCGCTGCCGTTGTATTTATGACAAAAAATGTTGGCCAAAAAACTTTGGACAGCATGCTAGGATTTGCAGCCGGGGTTATGATTGCCGCCAGTGTTTGGTCGCTAATCATTCCTGCCATTGAAATGACGGAAGCAATGGGAGGAATTGGCTGGATTCCTGCTGCAACAGGATTTTTAGTAGGAGGCCTTTTCCTGAGAGTTTGTGATGCTTATTTGCCTCACCTCCACATTGGCTTGCCAAGATCTGATGCAGAAGGTGTAAGTACAAGTTGGAGGAGATCTACTCTTTTGGTCCTTGCGATCACACTGCATAATATTCCCGAAGGACTGGCAATCGGTGTGCTTTTCGGTGCAGCGGCTACGGGAATTGATCCAACTGGAACAGCCACTATAGCCGGCGCAATTGTATTGGCAATGGGTATAGGAATTCAGAATCTACCTGAAGGAACAGCCGTTTCTGTCCCACTGAGGCGAGAAGGTGTGGGAACGGGGAAAAGCTTTTTTTATGGACAACTCTCCGGTGCGGTTGAACCGGCTTTTGCCGTCTTAGGTGCACTTGCAGTTATATTTGTCCAACCCATTTTGCCTTTTGCCTTGGCATTCGCTGCCGGCGCCATGATCTATGTTGTTGTAGAGGAGTTGGTCCCGGAATCTCAACTGCATGGGAATACGGATTTGGCAACCCTGGGTACCATGGTTGGATTTGTATTAATGATGACGCTGGATGTTGCTTTGGGATAAAATTTAAATTCTGCGATTTACTCCTGGATGACAGTCCCCTCCTTGGAGGCCTGTTGAATGACGTTGTCTGAAGTAAATGCATAAAAAGGCGAAATGGGGTAGCCGGTTTTTCGCAAAGCTTTTGCCGTCCATTTGTTGGATGTTCTTGGTAGGATATAGGTTCGGTCCGATTCAAAAAACAGACTATTCCGGTAGAGGCCCTCACCGTAAAATATGGGTTGATCGTTATCATCTACTTTAATGGACTCCCGAACAAATTTACCAAGTTCGGATGCTCCCTCTTCAGTGATTTTAATCTTAACGACTTTACTGCCCGAAAAATAGTGCTCTACCGGACTATCAAAACCCACGATGTGTACTGCGCTTTTTGTTGGCAGTAACGCTGCACGCATCATCAGCCAAAAGCCAGCCTCAAGATCGGAGTAGTATCTGGCATCTCCCCATCCAAATTTTAAATAATTAGTATCAGGCATATCCGGATGATCGGGAATCTGGTTGACGATATATTCCGATTCAATTGCAATTCCTGCATGCCATCCATGGCTCACAATGTAAACCGGAATGGATCGAAGGTCCGGATCTTCAGGGTATAGATCGTGTGTAGACTTCAGACAACCGCTGAAAATCACCACAGCTAATAATAAAAGTAAAGATTGATTCAGCTTCATCGGAGTTGGATTTCTTATCCGGAAAGTAACGGATAAAGAACAAATCTCAGAATGATTGGTGATTAGCGGGCATGTTTAACGAGTTCTTTAAAAACATTTCTTTGCCTCTTGATTTGAATCAAATACTCCGGATGCCACTGAACGCCGATTACAAATGGATAATCGGAATGTTCCAATCCCTGGGTTATCCCTGTATGAAGCTCTTTTGCCACCAATTGAACTCCCTGTCCGGGTTCATGAATGGCCTGGTTGTGAAGTGCATTAACATTGCAGATATCCGTGCCAAGTATGTTATTCAGCTTTGAATTCTTCTTAATCCGGACTCTTTTTTTAGGAAAAATAGAAGCGATTTGAGGTCTTTCTGTATAAAATCCACTGATATCCTGATGCAGCGTACCCATAAAATGAACGTTCATCAGTTGCATTCCGCGGCAAATTCCAAGTACCGGTTTATTAAGCTGAAGAGCTTGTTCAAGCAGAGTGAGCTCAAGCTTGTCTCTTTTAATATCGATCGGGGCTGTTTTAGTGGAACGGAAATATCGACCGATCCAATAGATTGGGAATAGGATAATCGATAGTATCCATTCAAAAATGGTTCGTCTATCTTTAACTAAAACGGATCTTTCTATCCGTTCCTGGCCATATTTTTTGGGTTCAACATCGGCGCCGCCTCCTAAAATGAGTCCGTCAATTTGGTCTATTTTAGCGGGCTTACTCGGTGTAATCCGAAGTGGAGAACCGCCTGCAAGACGCACGGATAGTGAGGTAAAAAACCACGCTGCTCCGCCCCCATGATCCGGTCCGGTTATTCCAATTTTGGGCCTTTTTTTATTGAACATCTTTTACCCATCGATCCATTAGTTTAATCCATTTATTTTCAAAACGGATCAGAGTATCTCGCTTCATTTTTAAATAGGCTCTTGCATACTGATTGAGTGATTTTTTATCTGATGCCAATTTTTCAACCAATACCCATCGATTCCACTCTTGAGCCAAAAACCAATTCTCATCTTCAAGAGAGCAGTTTGGCAGTCTGTAGTGATAAGTAGGGCGCGATGAGGTTAATGTATCTTTGATGAGCGAGGAGGTCAGATTTTTGTTCAAATACATGAAAAGCGGCAGCAGATCAAGAGGTCGATTGCGGGAATTTCCAAACTCAAAGTAGTCACGAATAAACTGCTCAAGATCAGGCTTATAATCAGGATTTAGAATGTGCTGGATATAATTTTCTTCATACTCATTGATAAAAGGTGTAAGCCTGCGACTAAGATTGATTTTTGAATCTTTTCGAATCCAATTATCGAGCAGTATATAGGCTTTCAGGTGATTTAAAATACTACTGACGGAGTAATCAGGAACTTCAGGATTCAGATGAAGGCCAAATGCATAAACAAACGAACTTCCGGTTCCCTTTGCTTCGTGCTTGCGAAGTTTATCTACCATTTTGGTAAGCCGGCCCATTTTTGAAAGTGGGATAGGTGGTGTAATGATTTCAAACGGCACTACAGAGGATGCCATATCTTTTAATGAGTCCTCGAGGGATTCTTTACGTTTATAGGAACTGAGATCAATTCCGATTTTTTGGAAAAACTCCTCATACTTTTTTTCTCTCAGTAGCTGGGCGTCAAGCTCGAGCTTAAATGTGCCGAGTGAAGTGTCTGTTATGGAGTACTCATAAGTTGAAATTTGATGAACGTCTCCTCCATATAATTCCTGCAGCATATGAGCTACAGTTTCCATGGAAACTCCGGTAAACTCAAACTCATACCCAACTTTTCGCTCCTCACCCTCAGGATTATTCCTTACCGGTGGCGATTTGAATTCTATATCATCCATGAATTAGCTTTAGGGAAATCATCAACTGTATGTATAGAAAGCATTTGGAAGATGATAAGTTTCATACGGCCGGAAAATTCAAGAGTCACCAAAACGAATGACCAGTGGGTAATTTTCACTGTCAGAAGGAATTTCTGGCAGGAAATTAAGCTCAAATAGTTCACCGGTTGTCCAAGACTCAACAAAAGCGTCATAAGATTTTGAGCCCGGATTACCACTCTGTCCGCCCGGATAGACACCGTAGCCTCGAACTCCGTTTGGATCGAGTTCAACCACCATTCTCCATGACGGGCCGTGACTCCCCCAAACTGCATTGACCGACTCATTACTTCCGTCGGTGAATAAGTCGTAAACTCCCATGCCGGGAATTTGGCCCAGATGGTTCAAATTTGTGTTGTTGTAATGTCCCCACATCCACTCGTCCGGTTCAACACCGAATCGTTCTTTTAAATTCTGAACAGCTTGTTGAAATGCGGGATATACAAGGTCATTAAACTCTTCTGTTTGATCCGTTTCCGGATTATCAAACCAGGACGACTGTGGATTGCTGACAAGCAAATCTACTGTTACGTCGCGTTCGGGAGTCCGCATTGGGATATCTGAATCAAATTTGTTTGACCAGATAGCACTGTAGAGTTCACGCCACCACTCCCTGAAAACAGTGGGAGCAACCAGTTCACCTTTGTTGAGGTAATCCCAGCCGTTGAGTTTATCAATAAGATTTGTCTCAGTTTCATCGAGCTGTTGATTATTCAGAGCTGCGAGCATGGGAGGCAGGGCGCGCTCAGCATGATAGCTGTAGGAGTCCATCAACAAGTCGCTGAAATCTTCAACTGTAATGTTTCCCACTTCGGCCAGCCGATCGTTAATTCTTCTGCCTCGTTCGAAAGGTGCAAAAGATTCACCCAGATAGTATGGATAGTTTTCATCGACGGGGTACTGGTTTGCTGCACTCAGATATCCACGGTCGGGATTGAGTGAAAATGGATTGTGATCATAGGGAATGTACTCATTCCAATCGTACCTGGAGTCGGAACCGTCGCTTACAGTTCTGCCCTGAAACTCCCATTTCAGCGGAAATTTCCCACCGGTTTGAATAGCTATGTTTCCATCTGTTCCGGCATAGTTCATATTCTGAGCGGGCGCTTTATACGTTTTAAAGGCTTCTTTAAAATCTTCGTAGTTTTCTCCGCGATTCAGTTTGTAGAAGGTCAGGAGTTCGTTCGAAGGTTCGTGTCCGATCCATTTAAGTGCATGGTCTTGCTGAATGGTTTGGCTGATCGGAGTCTCTTCACGTGTTTCATATACAGGTCCGTGATGTGTAAAAAGAATCGTATCCTGTACGGCGTGACCCGATTTTGATTGAATAACCTCAATTCGCTCAGTAGTTGGGAGCCATTCACCATCATGGAGATAATGCGTTCTATCCTCATCCTGGAATGTAATTTCATACCAGTCCATTACATCTGCACCGGTATTTGTTGATCCCCAGGCAATATGATCATTGAAACCTACGATAATGGTGGGCGTGCCCTGAAGACTGACACCATACGCATTCTGATCCGGTGTGTGAAGCTGAACTTCATACCAGATAGAGGGCATACTCATATTCAGGTGCATGTCGTTAGAGAGAATCGGATAGCCGCCTTGAGTTTTGCTTCCATCCACAACCCAGTTGTTACTTCCATTAAATGGGTGTGGCTGCCAAAGTTCAATCTGATCTGTAAATGAAGGTTGATGCAGTTCATCCGGACTTTGTACTGCCATCGGTTCAAAATTCCATTCACTGCCTTCCGGTACAATTGGATCCATCAGTTCCGGTCTGGAGCTCAAGAACCGGTTGACAAAATCCTCACCGAGGTGTGCCATTGTGTTGCTTGTGCGAACATCTTCAGAGCGTGCCGCTAGCATCTGTGTCATGTATTTCAGCAGCAGCGCCGTATTGATCGGTTTCCACTCCTCAGGTTTTACGTCCAATATTTTGTACTCAACCGGATAATTTTTGTAGTTGAGAGTCTGAATGTATGCATTGACACCATCTGCATATGCATTTATTGCATTCGAAATAACGGGATCTGAACCAATTTCTTCCATTGCTTTTTCTGCACCGTACAGCATCCCTAGGCGCCGCTGATTTTTATCGTATTCGATCATTTCATCCCCCAGCCACTCGGCAAGAAATCCCCCGGCTGCCCTAATCTGAAGCTCCATCTGGAATAATCGGTCGCGAGCGGTTATGTATCCCTGAGTGTAGTAGAGGTCGTAGTCGTTCTGTGCGAAGATGTGGGGGACCTGACGTTCATCAAAATAAACTTCAACAGGTTCATTCAGTTCATTCGATTGGAGCGATATTTCACCTGCTGCCTGCTCTGTTTCGGCATTTGCCCAGAAACCGCTTGTCGGATGAAAAAATGATCCGACCGGTGGAAGTGGCCCCAGCTGCAGTGAATAGGTAAAAAGAAGTATCCCAAGAAGAATGATTGAAAGAAAAGCGTAAATTTTGGTAACCATCAGCACATTTTTTTATTAATCATTTCAAGGTTACCAAAATTGATTGTAACTGAAAAGTTTAGTTGTAGCGGAATGAGTATTTAGGGTGCAATCATTTTTAAAATGACAGTACAATCCCATTTTTCAATTCGTAAGTCAGGTTTGGTACATCAATGACAGGTTCTACGTCATATGTCATGCTAAAGCTGACCCTGAATGTGAGTGAGCGACTCATCCTGATATTGAGTTGGTTTTCTGATGTAGCTCGCGGCTTAAAAAATCGACTAGGTCTGGCCTGATAGTAGCCAATCATAGTGAGGGATGTTTGTGGGTTGAGCTGACCCCGAACTACAATATTGCTTGTACTTTTGATGAATTCATTTTTCACGGTTACTGCATCACTTAATCCCCACTCTTCAAATTCGTACATGAATCCTGTGGAGATCCGGCCCATTAAATTGGGTTGTGATAAAAACGTATATCGAATTCCAACTCCTGCAATTGCGCGGTTTAGCAAACCCAGATTGTCGTTGTACTGATACTGGACAAAACCTTCCGGAGAGAGGGTATTCTTTCGATGGAGTGTAGACCGCAAATGTACGTAGCCGTTACTGACAAGTGAATTGCCGTCGACATTTACAAGGTCAATATTTGTAAGCAGCAGATATCCGTGTTTGTCAGAAAAGTAGGCCGCATTCGCCTGTCCGCCTACTTTTATAACTCTATCGTTAAATTTGTTAAGTGAGAAATCGGCCCCTAGTTCTCCGGTCCAGCCGGTGGTGTCGGCATCGGCACGAACTCGTTCCACGTTAAGTACCTGTGCCTGCAATGTATTTAGAGAGAGAAAAAAAATGAAAAGTAATAACAGTGTTCGCAATGTACTGATGATTGGTTAAACGTTGGACTTATTGAAC
Organism: Rhodohalobacter barkolensis; assembly: GCF_002834295.1. Taxonomy (NCBI): domain Bacteria; kingdom Pseudomonadati; phylum Balneolota; class Balneolia; order Balneolales; family Balneolaceae; genus Rhodohalobacter; species Rhodohalobacter barkolensis. Next base: position 251,600 of record NZ_PISP01000002.1, read on the forward strand.
TGGATTACTCAGTTGTAGGATTCAGAATAAAAAAAACGGAATCGCGTGCAGAACGATTCCGTTAAAGTTTAAAACTGTGGTGTAAACAGAAAAAGAAGCAAGAAAATTACCAAAGAAGCATTTTCATGCAGAAAACACTCCCGCCACTTTTAATGTATTCGAATGTACTGTACTCGTGAACTGAAAAACCTGCGTCACGTAATTTTTGATTTACGTCGGTACATCCCTGCTGGATGAGCACATTTTTTCCATCCGGACAAGTTGCGTTAACCGCAAACAATTTCTCAGCTTCATACTGTGTGGCTTCAATAACATTTTCGAAGAGTTTGTGAATCATATCCAGGCCTTCTTGCTGAAATGCATCAGGATAGATCAACACGCTGTTTTCATTCAGCATGGCCATGCAGGTATCCAGGTGATAGAATTTCTCGTCGGTTAATTCAAGAGCCACAACCGGAGTGTCAAATTTTTCTGAAATCTGGTCATAGGCTTTCAAAGATGAGCGAAAACCGTAGCCGCCCCAAAGCAGTCTCTTCTTAAAGTGCCAAAGTGCATCTCCCATGCCTTCAAAATCGTCGACTTGAGAGTTGTCAAGATATTCAACCTCATAACCCAATTGTCGGTACCACTTTTCAATATGCGGAACTTCATCTTTCCGTTCCGGAGAGTGCATGATGCTCATCAACACTTTCTTATTTCCATCTTCATCGATAAATGGCAGGCTTTGATTGGCACAGAAAACCATGTCCGGTAATCCTTCAACACCATCTAACTGATGAACATTAAAACCGAGCTCTTCATATCCATCTACAAGATGTTCCCACTCATTGAGAGCCTGCATTTTGTCCACGCGGCCCACGTGATCTTTCATATGCGGGTTGATCACATACTCCACATCAAAGTAAGTCGGTTTTACCGTTAGTACCTGTTTAGGTGCAGGCATAGATGGGATATCAGAAAGAGTGAAATCGATTTGATCAGCAGAGGTGTAAATTTTTTTCATTTCTATAGTTTTTTAGTGAAGTCTCTCGGCCAGGCCATGAGCAATTGGCCTGTTAAAATTACATCGCTTAGTTTACAGTATACAAGAGTAAGAAATTTCGCAGCCATCTTCCAAATATAGCATACAATTAAAATCAGTTTTTGCCGATAAAGTCTAAAAAGTATAGGTTCTGTTATGCTATTGGATTCAGACATATTAACACAGTTAGCGCCACTGGAGATAAAAGCCCGAAGAATTGTTGAAGGGTTTATATCCGGGCTCCATAAAAGTCCTTATCACGGGTTTAGCGTAGAGTTTGCGGAGCACAAGCCTTACAATCAGGGAGATGATTTTAAACATATTGACTGGAAGGTATATGGCAAAACCGAACGTTTTTATGTGAAGCGATATGAAGCGGAGACAAATCTCCGGGCTCATGTAGTTCTGGATATCAGCAGTTCTATGAATTACAAATATTTTGCTGAGTGGAGCAAATTGAAGTATGCAATCCATTATGCTTCTGCTTTGATGTATATGATGCATCGACAGAGAGATGCTTGCGGTCTGGTACTGTTTGATGATAAGATCCAAACACAGTTTCCGGCTAAATCGTCCTATACTCACCTCAGATTGCTGTTTACGGAACTTGAAAAAGAGCTGAAGGCTGAATTGAATCAATCCAAACCCAAAAAGAAATCCGCTTCTGCAGAAGCACTGCATTCATTGGCAGAAAGTCTTAAAAACAGGAGCCTTGTGGTGATTATTACCGATCTTTTTGAAAATGTAAGCGGTCACGATTCCTTGATCTCCGCTATGCGGCATTTACGGCACCAGCGGCACGAGGTTTTGTTGTTTAATGTTCTGGAGCATAAAAGTGAAAGAGAACTCGACTTTCCGGACGGGCGTTACCTTTTTGAGGATATGGAGACAGGGGAAGAGATGGAGATGAATCCGTCACAGTTTAAAGAATCATACAAAAAGAAAGTGGACGAGTTTACTCAGAAATTCAAAATTGAATGTAATGAGGCCGGCGTGGATTTTGAAGAGATTGACACACAGAAACCGTTTGATCTTGCACTCCTGGCCTATCTGAATAAACGCAAACGTCTGGGTTGAGAATCAGGTGACGCTTACTCGTTTCAGGATTTTGTTGAATAACTTTGGTACCCATCTTTTCAGATATACGCCTACAATTTCAGCTCCGCCTAAATAGATTTCTTCTTTACGGGAGGCCAATTTTGGGATCAGTTTTTTAGCGAATTCATCGGGCGGCATAGCATTTTTTTGGCCTTTACCCATTTTGTTAAATTTTTCGCCTGTGCCGGTCAGGGCGTTAATTGTAACGTCTGTTTTAACGTAACCCGGACAGACGAGTGTTACCTCGACGTTGTGCTCATAAAGCTCTTGGCGCAGTGAATCGAACCATCCATGCAGGGCATGTTTTGAGGCAGCGTAGGTGCTTCGGAACTTGGTGCCAAATTTCCCCATTACGCTGCTTATTACTACAATATGTCCTGATTGCTGCTCAATGAGTGTAGGCAAGAGAGCTTTTGTGAGGGCCACGGTGCCAAAAAAATTAACCTCCATAACCCGGCGCACGGTAGACATTTCCGTTTCAACTGCATAGGACCTTTGGCTAACTCCACCGTTGTTAATGAGCATGTCTATATGGCCAAACATGGTGAGTGCTTCTTCAACTTTATCTTTCATTGCTGAAGTATCCGTTAAATCAAGCGGCAGAATTTTGACACTCTCTTCGCCATCCTCACAGTTGCTCTTTACGCGCTCAAGTTCATCTACACGGCGTGCAGACAGAATTAAAAGTGCTCCTTTTTTGTTAAATTCGTACGCAAGAGCTTCCCCAATTCCGGAAGAAGCTCCGGTAATCCAGATTACTTTTTTTTGAAGACCCATTTGCTGAAGTTTGTTATCATTCAATCGAAATATAGTCGATTCATCGTCAACTCTAAATCTAAATTGAATAAACCGGGTTGATACAATCAGATTCTGTATGGGAAGTTTTAGTTACCAAACTCAAATAGCGTCAAATTAATAGAACTCAAAACCTGATATGCAGCCAAAACAAACCATCCTTTTAGTAGAAGATGAAATTGAGCCGGCAGAAATGTTGGCCAATTATTTAGAGATGAATAATTTTAACGTATTGATGGCTCATGATGGACTAAAAGCACTGGAATTGATTGAAAAGCATGCGAGTGATATTCACCTGGCCGTGCTGGATATTATGGTCCCGAATGTGGATGGGAAAGAGATTTGCAGCGTTATTCGCAATCATCCTGTAATGAGTGATATCCCGGTTATTTTTCTAACAGCCAAAGATAAAGAGAAAGATGAAATTGAAGGGTTGGAGTTAGGAGCGGATGATTACATTTCAAAACCTGCAAGTTTAAAGCTTGTTCAGGCACATATTGAATCTCTACTGCGAAGGCAACATCCACAAAACAGTAAATGGATTCAGCATGGTGATCTTTTCCTGGATACCAGTGGGAAAGATCTGTACTACAAAGATCACCGTGTAGACTTAACATCAACGGAATACGCTATTGCAGAGATTTTTTTTCAGAATCCGAAAAGGGTTTATTCCCGTCAGGAAATTTTAGAACATATTGGTGGTGAAGATCGGTTTGTGTTTGACCGAACCGTTGACGTGCATATCAAAAACCTGAGATTGAAATTGGGTGAAGCTTCGGATATGATTAAGACCTATCGTGGTTTGGGGTATGGAATGAACAGGGAACTCCTTTGATATGAGTATTCGCTCCAAACTGGCCTGGACGTTTATTTTGCTGTTAATTTTTGGCATTACAGCAATTAGCAGTTATTCCATTCTTTTTATTCGAAACTATCTTCTCAGTGAAGGGGAGCTTCAAATTGTGAATGATACCGAGTGGCTGGCCATCACCATTCAAAATCTGCGACTGGGCAGTGATTTTGAGACGAACCTGAACGAAGCGGCTCGAACATCAGGATACCAAATAGCAGTGTACGATGAGGATGGAGAGCTCTTTGCAGAGGTGCCTTACCATACCGAAAGAGTGGCGCCCGAACTGATTGATGGCTTAACAACGTCGTTCGATCAGGCCGAGAATGGCGTCTTGTTGCAGAATCAATCAGATAACGATCTTTTACGCGCATTTTATGAATTGGACAGTGATTTAAATCCGGCCAGTTATCTCTTGGTCAGTATAGAAAAAGATCAGATTTACGCACCTATTAAAACGATTCGATGGATTATCTACACCGGAATGTTCATTTCAATCGGGCTGGTCATTTTAGTGAGCATTCTCTTTTCGCGCTACATATCGAGGCCCATCCTGCAGTTAGAGTCTGCCGCGAGGGATATTGCAGAAGGTAACGTTGACCGGACATTGAACCTAGACAGAAAAGATGAATTTGGACAGTTGGCAAAATCATTGAACCGAATGGCAGAACGATTCAGGGCAGACAATGAAGAGATGAAAAAGCTGTACGAGAAGCAGAGTCAATTCTTTGCAGATATCACCCACGAAATCAGAAATCCGTTGCATACTATCTCAGGTTCACTCGAAATGCTGGAGTTGGACTCTTTGTCGGAAGAACAGAAGGATCATTACCTGAAAACCGCTGCCCGGCAGGCTGTACGAATTAACCGGCTATTTGTTGACCTTAAAACCCTTCAGCACTACGATTCAGATTCTCATTTTATTGAGAAAAAGCCATTTGATATCAAAGAAATAATCACTCAGGTAATCAGTGTGTACAATTCTCAGGCTGAGAAAAAAGGAATTGATATAGAGTATAATGGCAGCACAGGGGAGGTTTATGCAGATCCTAACAAAATTGAACAGGTTCTGGAAAATCTGGTTTCAAACGCTGTTAAGTATACCAATGATGGGAAGATTGTGGTTTCGGTAGAGAAAGATGAAAACCAATTCACCATACATATAAAAGATTCAGGAATTGGAATATCCAATGAACATCTTGAGAGGTTATTTGATCGATTTTACCGGACAGATAAAGCACGTTCCAGGGATAAGGGAGGGACAGGTTTGGGCCTCGCTGTTGTAAAAAGCATTCTGAGTGCCCACGGATCTGACATTCAAGTTAAGAGCAAGCCCGGTAAGGGATCAGATTTTTGGTTTACCCTACCGTCGGCTTGAAATGTTCACGTGTGCATAGGCAGCCGCCAATCCTCCAACAAGCGGCGAAAGAATATAGATGGGTAGATGGTAATAGGAATAACCATTATTAAGCGTATCGGCAGATGTAAAGCCAATATTTAGCGCAGGATTTAATCCAATTCCGGAGTACGGTTCAGCAAACAGATAGCAGGCGCCTAGCATCCCGCCGGCCATTAGTCCATAGAGTGGATTTCTTCGTCGCCTGTCCGGATAGACGAAGCTTAAGAATGTGAGAATAAAGAGAAAAGAGAAAACGAACTCTACAGCAATAAAACCGGCAATGGATGTACTTGGGTTTGGTTGAGTGACAAAAGTTGAGCCGGAGAGCCACCAAACAAATCCGGAGGCCATTAATGCACCTAATACCTGAGAGGTAAACGTTCCGGTTAAACCGGAGGCAGGAATCTCGTCAGCAGCCCAAGCTGCAAGTGTTACGGCGGGGTTAAAGTGACCCCCTGACAAATCAGCGCCAATGTAAATAAGTGCCGCCAGTAACAATCCAATTGCAATTGGATCACCTGAAATTCCTAAAGCCGTTACTAATAAAAAGGTGCCAAAAAACTCGATATAATATTTGAGCATGTAGAGGGGTTAATTAAGTCTACGCTCGAATCTACTTTATAGATGGCCAATATTGCAAATAAAAACTGTGTTTATTTCGAAAACAGTGTGAATCTGCGTTTTAATGACTAGCCCGGGATGTTGAATAATTGATATAGTAATTGATAAAACAGCTATTATTAGGTCTGGATCAGAAATTGAACAGAGAAAATGTTTTTACATAGTGCTGAAATATTGTAATTCGGCCAAAAGAGTATTCAGAAAGAGCTCTTCACGAACGCTTCACAAAAAAACAGTTAGTTTGGTAACTGTAAACCCCCAAAAGTGATAATGACAGATAAAATGCGTATTGGTGTAGTGTTGATGAACCTGGGTGGGCCAACCCATGAAAATAATGTGAGAACATTTCTCAGAAATCTGTTCAAAGACGAGGATATTATAAAATTGGGTGGTGGTACAGCCCAAAACCTGTTTGCAAATGTAATTTCTAAATTTCGAGCGCCATCTGTAGCGGAGGATTATAAAGAGATTAACGGTTGCCCAAACGGATGCACCGGAAATAAGCACTGTTTTAACCGGCAGAACAAAGAGGTCTCCACATGCTGTTCTCCGATTAATGGCCTGACTGAAGCTCAAAGACGAGGGTTGGAGAAATACTTTAAGAAAATTTTACCGGAGCATGAGGTTAAAGTCTACACCTGCATGAGATACTGGCTGCCGTTTGCAGATCAGATCATGGATGACATGGTAGAAGATGGGATAACGCATACGGTTTTGATGCCACTTTATCCGCAGTTTTCATGGACAACCACAGGGAGTAGTTTCCGTGATTGGGAAAACACTCTCAAGGAAAAATTTCCGAATGGCGAAAAACCATGGAAAGAGTTTCATGTAAAGAATTATTACAAGAATGAAGCGTACCTTGGTGCCATCAATGACCGAATTGATGAGGCGCTGGGTGAGATGGACGAAGAGACCAGACGTAAAACTCATCTCATATTTAGCGCACATGGAACACCGTTGCTGGAAGTGAGAAGTGGTGACCCCTATACGGTAGAAATTAAAGAGACGATGGAAGCCGTGATGGAGCGAAGAGAAGAGAAAAATTCGTACTGGCTCGGTTTTCAATCAAAAGTTGGGCCTCAAAAGTGGACTCAGCCAAATACGGAGGAGTTGGTTAAACGACATCTGGAATATGGCATCAAGAATTTTCTGATGGTGCCCATTGCATTTGTGACAGATCATATCGAAACTCTGTACGAACTTGGTGTGGAGTTGGTTGAGGATCTCGAAGAAGAAGGATTTGAATTTGAAAGCCTGAAGGTGATGAAGGGTCTGAACGATCATCCGGGTTTTATTCAGGCATTGGCAGAAGAGACTCTGAACTCATTAAAGCATGAGATCTCTCCGGATGCCGTTCAATGGGATCATGTAGAAATAACAAGAAAGAAAGAAGTAACAACGTAAAGAATGGTTCATCCAACTGTTCAGGATTTTGTAGTTATCGGGATAAATCACTGGGATGCCCCGGTAGAGATTCGTGAAAAGTTCAGCCTTAGTGATGAGGGAAAAGAACTTTTAATGGAAGGGGCACGCCGTGAAGGGATTACCAGTCTTTTTTTGGTGTCAACGTGTAATCGAACGGAGATTTTTGCTCAAAATGTCTCAACCCGTGAATTGATTCGACTGCTTACCAATTACTCTTATGGTACACTCGATGAGTTTCATCGGTATGGATTTGAACATGAGGGAGAACGAGCCGTACAGCACCTTTTTAAAGTAGCTACAGGCCTTGATTCGCAGATCCTTGGGGATCTCCAAATTGTTAAGCAGGTTAAAGAGGGCTACGAGCAGGCTGCCCGACAGGAGATGGTATCCGGTGAATTCCATCGATTAATGCAGCACGTTTTCAGAGCTCACAAGCGCTCTCGAAGTGAAACAACGCTTGGACGGGGTGCAGCAACGGTAGCTTACGCCGCAGTTCAATTTGCCTTGCGAACCTTTGAGAATCTTACCAATAAGAACATCCTTCTTGTTGGTACCGGCAAAATTGGTAAAGTTACTTGCAAGAATCTTGTAAATCTGGGTGCAAGCAAATTGACGCTGATCAACAGAACTCGGGATCGGGCTGAATTTGTTGCGGATAAGTTTAACCTGGAAGTTGCGGATATGAATCAGCTTCCTGAGCAGATAGCGGATGCAGACCTGGTTATTGTTGCAACCGGTGCAGATACAGCTATTATTCGTCCGGAGCACATGCAGCCATCGATGGAGAATCCGAAATTTAAAGTGATGCTTGATCTTTCCGTACCGCGAAATATCGATCCGAATGTTGCTACTCTTGACTTTGTGGATGTGGCAAATATGGACATGTTGGGTGATGTTACTGATGAGGCATATAAAAAACGGGAACAGCAGGTTCCTGCCGTTAAGAATATTATCAACGAAGAGCTCTCAGATTATAAGCTTTGGCTGAATGAACAGCGTGTGGTTCCAACGATTAAAGCGCTTACCCGCAAGTTTGACTCTATCCGAGAAGATGAGCTGAACTTCTTTAAAAATAAAATTTCGACGGGAGATTTTGACAAAATTGAAAATATGACCCGGCGTATTGTGAACAAAATCGCAGCTTACAGTATTGAACATCTGCGTGATCATCACGAATCTGAAGAAGTTGCAGATATGGTAGCCGAAATGTTTAAGCTCGAAGCCAAAAATGGCAATCATGAGTAGTAAGATTCGAATTGGCACCAGAGACAGCGAATTGGCAACCTGGCAGGCAAAACAGGTTCAGTCAAAGTTAAAAGAGTTTGGATTCGAAGCTGAACTGTTTTTTGTGAAGTCGGAGGGAGATCTGGATCTAACAACTCCTCTGACGGAAATGGGTGGAAAAGGAGTTTTTACCAAGGCATTGGATGATGCGCTTCTAGAAAACAGGATAGATATTGCGGTTCATTCATTTAAAGATCTGCCTACCGAAAACCCGCTGCCGCTTACTGTTAGTGCTGTAATGGAAAGAGAAGATCCGCGCGATGCTTTGGTTGCACCAAAAGGTGTTGACTTTCTGGAGGATGAATCATCAAAAGCTATCATTGCTACAAGCAGTAACCGCAGAAAAGCACAGTGGCTGCATCGCTACCCTAATCACGAGATTACGAATATTCGCGGCAACGTAAATACCCGTTTGCGGAAAGTGAATGAGAATGGATGGAATGGTGCTATTTTTGCAGCCGCAGGTTTGAAGCGGATTGGACTGGACAATAATATTTCTGTTTATCTCGACTGGATGGTTCCGGCACCGGCGCAAGGCGCTATGGCTGTCATGATTCGGGAAGAGGACCAAAAGATGCTGGAAATTACTTCTCAACTAAATCATAAAGAGACAGCAATCTGTACAGGTATTGAGCGAGAGCTACTGAACGAGATGGAGGCAGGCTGCAGTGCCCCGGTAGGTGCTTTTGCGGAAATCGTTGATGGAGACGTTCATCTTTCGGCAATTGCACTAAAAATTGACGGGTCTCTACAGTATGATATTGAAGTGTCGGCCCCGGTGCATACTGCAAAAGGGCTGGGAAGAGAGGCGGGAAGAAAACTGCTCGATATGGGTGCCTCAGAAATTGTCGCCGATCTACGTTCTTAATTGCAATCAACCTGAATCGGCAAATCCTATGAAAAAACGTCATAAGATTTTAGTCACGCGGGAGCTGACGGATCAACAGTTACAGCTGGCTGATGATTTGGGATTAGACGTAACGGTTGAACCTGCCATTCGTTTTGAATTCAGGAGTAATTGGAGTTCAGTTGTAAACTCCATCGAAAATGCGGAAACTCGAATTTTTGCATTTACCAGCCAGAACGGTGTCAAAGCTTTTCAAAAACTGATAGACCATGGCTATAAGTTGCCGGATGGTGTGGTGTTTTATGCCGTAGGTGATAAAACAGCCTCTGCACTTGAGGAGTTGGGTTATTTAGCTTTGGTTCCTGAATTGAGCTATGGTGATCAGCTTGGTGAGAAGATCGTTTCAGATTTGAAACAGACGGGTGTAGAAGATGCAACGGTGTTTCATTTTTGTGGAAATCGTCGCCGGGAAGAGATGAGGCAAGTTTTAGAGGATACAGCTATCAACGTCAAAGACCTGGTAGTTTACGAAACCATTTTAAATCAGCTGAATGTGGATAGTATTGATGCAGATGGAATTTTGTTCTACAGTCCTAGTGCGGTGGAAGCCTTTCGAAAGAGCGGCGGATTCAGACGTGAAAAACTACCTGAACTGTTTGCTATCGGCCACACTACGGCCCGGGAATTGAGCATCGAATCTGGACGTAATGTCCATATATCACCAAAAACAAATACCGAAGATTTTTTAAGATTCACGGCACAGGTTTTGCGCGAAAGCAGAGATTGAATAACAGTAATCCAATAACCAAGAATAACCATGTCTCACAATTTTCCGGAACTTAAAAACGACCTGTTTCTCAGAGCTCTTAATGGTGAAGAGGTTGAACGTCCGCCGGTATGGATGATGCGGCAAGCCGGCCGGTATCTGCCACAGTATATGGTTTTGAGAAAAAAGTATACGTTTTTTGAACGGGTGGAGACTCCTGAACTTGCTTGTGAAATTACCATTCAACCCATTGATGAATTGGAGCCGGATGCAGCCATCATATTCTCCGATATTCTGACCGTTCCTCAAGCACTGAACATTGACGTGCAGATGGTTCCCGGGAAAGGTCCTGTGATGGGGAATCCCATTCGAACCGTAGATGACGCATTTGCAATCCTGGCCGAAGATGTACCTGAGAAGTTAAGTCACGTGATGGATGCTATAACTCTTACCCGAAAAGAGTTGAACGGCAGGGTGCCGCTAATCGGATTTGCCGGCGCTCCATGGACACTTTTTTGTTATATGGTTCAGGGTGAAGGGTCCAAGAATTTTGATAAGGCGAAGTCGTTTCTCTATCAGCATCCTGATGCATCAAGACATGTAATGAAAGAGCTGACGAAAGCCACGATCGATTATTTGAAAGCCCAGGTGAAAGCCGGTGCTCAGGCCGTTCAGGTTTTTGATTCATGGTCGGGTTTACTCAGTCCGGACGATTTTAATGAGTGGGCGTTACCCTATTTGATGGAGATCACTCAGTCGATTAAAGAGGTTCCGGTGATACTGTTCGCAAAGGGATCCTGGTACGCATTGGAACGGTTAAGTTTTAAAAGTGGTGCTTCTGCACTCGGGATCGACTGGACAATTTCACCTGAATTTGCCCGTGAAAAAACCCGAAATGAAATCACGCTTCAGGGTAACTACGACCCGACTCACCTGCTGGCACCTATTCCGGAAATCAGGAAACAGACAAAGCGCATGATTGATCGATTTGGCGTTCAGCGATATATTGCAAACCTGGGGCACGGAATTCTCCCTCACGTTCCGGTTGATCACGCACGTGCATTTGTTGATACCGTTAAAGAGTATGAACGGTGATTAAAAAAATCCCCTCTCGAGAGGGGATTTAGGGGTGTGTAAGGCAGGAGTTGGATAAGATGAGAAATTTGAAAAATACACATCTATCGTTTATGAGATTAAGTTTTGCTGTTTTCATTTCACTTTTCTCCTCCAAGGAAGGAGCTTCCAAATCCCAAAATTAAATAAAATCCCATGTCAACCATCAGAGATTCGTTTACTTCCTACATTGAAAATCTCCAGGACGAAATCTGTTCCGCTTTTGAAGAAGTTGATAGCACAGCAAAATTCCGTGAGGACAACTGGAGTCGAAAAGGAGGGGGTGGCGGAAGAACACGTGTGATTGAAAAGGGAGATGTATTTGAAAAGGGAGGAGTAAATATTTCTACGGTGCACGGAGAACTGCCCGACCCGATAAAAGAACACTTTAAGGTTGAGAACGGATGGTTTTGGGCGGGCGGAATTTCCTTGGTTATTCATCCCAAAAACCCGATGGTGCCAACCGTACATGCTAACTTCAGATATTTCGAGCTCTATGATGATGAAGAGATGAAAAATGCTGTGGATGGCTGGTTTGGCGGTGGCGCAGATTTAACACCCTACTATCTGTTTGAAGAGGATGCAGTTCATTTTCATACCGAACTGAAAAAGGCTTGTGACAGGCATGGAGAGGATCTCTACCCAAAATTTAAAAAGCAGTGTGATGAGTATTTTTATAATTCGCATCGGGGTGAAGCCCGGGGAATTGGCGGGCTGTTTTTCGACTACCTGAGGGAAGATGATGAGCGTTCATTGAAAGATTGGCACGCATTTACAGAAGGTGTCGGTTCGGCGTTTTTAGATGCCTATCTGCCGATATTAAAAGACAGAATTCAGGAACCCTATAATCGTGCCCAGCGATATTGGCAGGAAGTTCGAAGGGGCAGGTATGTTGAGTTCAATTTAATTCATGACCGGGGAACTCTTTTCGGTTTAAAAACCGATGGAAGAATTGAATCGATATTGATGAGCTTACCCCCGCAGGTTCGATGGGATTACGATTTTACTCCAAAACAGGGATCTAAAGAGGCTGAATTGCTGCATGTTTTGGAGAACCCAAAAGATTGGGTATAAAAAAGTCCGCTCTTGAGAGGGGATTTAGGGGTGTGTATAATAAGCTTAGAAACTTTATGATTGGATCGATGCTTCGTAATCTCCCTTCAGTTAAACGCTAAACACCTTCAATAATTCTCCCCACAAGGGTTATACTCTTAGCCTGGTTCTATTGATCATTTAGATAGGATAAAATAAAAGCCCTCCATTTCTGAAGGGCTTTGGAGTGAAAACTCAGCAGTGATTAATTCTGCTGTGTTCCATAGAATCGTTCGCGAACAATCTTGCCGTTTTCCCAATCCTGAGTGGCAACCTGTTCAATTTTCATTCGTCCACCTTCTTTAAAAGTTACATCCATCCAGCTTTCAACTGCGGTGGCTTCCTCTTCTTCATTTGCTGTAATGTTTACTACACCGGCACCGTGGAACTCTTCAACACTGTCGAAAAATTCATTTTCACGATCTCGGTTGGCGTCTTTCCCTTCAACCTCGGTTCCGTCTTCGAGGATCATGGTTACGTTATCCGCATAATATTGTTCGAATGCGTCTAAAGCTGTTCCGTTTTGGACGTGTTGATACACATCTTCAATTTTCTCTTTAACACTCATAATTTTATAGTTTAGTTTAATATGAAATTGTTTACACCTAAACCAACTATGATGAGCGTTTCTCCGTTCAGCCTGTTCGTTAAAAGATTTAAAAAAAATTAACGGTTTCGGTTCAGGAAGCTAGATACTCTTGAAGCGTGTTCTTCGCTCTCCCAAAACCGGGTAAAGGGTTCCAGCTCATCTGTAATTTTACGCTTCCCTCTCTTTTTCATGTATTCGATATAGGTTCTGTCATTGAGGGTGAGTCTTTGAATCAGTTTTTCCAATTCAAGTTCATACTCACTGTCAGCAAACAGATCCTGAATTAACCCGGCCTGAAGAGCTGTTTTTGAATTCACTACTTTATGAGATGCTAACCAGTAATCTGCAAGGTTTTCACCAATAACTTCACTCAAACGGGTCAATCCTCCCCAGCCGGGAGGGAGATAGAATTTACCCTGGGTAAAACCGAATTTAGCCGATGCCTTGGCTACTCTGAAATCGCAACTGAGAATTGTTTCCCAGCCTCCGCCATACGTATGACCATTAACTGCAGCAAGAGTCCAGCATTTCAGATTTTCGATGCGTTCCAAAATATTGAGCATACGAATTGACATATCTCGTGCACCTTCGGCATCCGTAATGCTGTGAAACTCCTTTAGATCTCCGCCTGAAATAAAGCGATCATCACTCCCGGTTAAGACAAATAATCGAACGTTGGGATCTTGCTCCAGGTCTGTGAGAATTACTTCAAGCCTTTCCATAACATCAAAATTGATTGCGTTCATGGCGTCCGGCCGATCGATGGTTGCCTTGGCGACATATGAATCTTTTTTAAAGGAGACAGGCATACTCAGGAGTTTTTTAGTTTCTCATCATTTGGGAGCAGCGGTTTCACTGAACTGACAATCCAATCAAGATAATCCGGATTTCCTTCCTGTTCAGAAATATTACACGTAACAACGCAGGGAACTTCGTACGAGTGGAGTTCTTTAACGCGCTCGGTTAAGGCTAAAACGTTACTGTAGGTTGTTTTGGCAATAAGAACACACTCATTTTCTGAAACGACCTTGCCCTCCCATCTGTAGACGGAGTTCATATTGTCCAGAATATTTGCACAGGCGGCGAGTTTTTCTTCAACTAAAGCAGTGGCTATTTTTTTGGCTTCTTGCCGATCTTTTGTTGTGATGTAGACCAAACGTAAATTTCGAAACATGACTTAATATTTTATAAAAAATGAATTTAGATGAAACTACAAAAAAGAGTGGAATGGTACTCCAATTACGAACAAATTAAATGCCTTGATTAGGTTGAATTCAGGGTAAAAAAACTTTAAATTATTAGGCTCTGATTCAAATCTATTTTTGATCAGATAGTTGCGAGAGTGGCGGAATTGGTAGACGCGCTAGATTTAGGATCTAGTACTTTAACCGGTGTGGGGGTTCGAGTCCCCCCTCTCGTACTTCCAATCTTACATATTATCCGAAAATTAAATCATATAACACGTGGACATTTCTGTTCAGGATATTACATCCGTAGATAAAGAGATTATCGTAAAAGCAACAAGGGACGATCTCTCTTCTAAATTTGACAAAGCTTACAAAAAATACCAAAAACAGATCCAGATGCCCGGATTTCGACCCGGACACGTTCCTCTCGGACTCGTAAAAAAGCGATTTGGTAAAGAGATCGAGATGGAAGAGATCAATACATATGTTCAGGAAATATATGAGAAGAAGATTGTACCTGAGCATGAGCCTGTAGGGGAAACCAAGATGCTCGATATGGTCTGGGAAAATGATGAGCTTGAGGTGAAATTTCAGGTAGGTAAAAAACCGGAATTTGAATTGACAGATCTCGAAAAGGTAGAAGTGGACAAGATGGTTCATGATGTTACCGACGAAGAAGTTGAAGAAGAGATCGAGCGAACATTGGAGCGACAGGGAAACTGGAAAGAGACAGACGGTGAAATTACCGAAGAGTGCCAGGTAACAGTTGATGCCATTTCACTGGATGAGGAAGGAAATCCGGTTGAAGGTGAAAAGGATGAAGATCAAAAGCTTGATCTGAGACAGGAAGGCGCAAAGGATTTTCGTGAAAATCTGGTTGGCCAGAAAAAAGGTGATGTAGTAAAAATGGAGATCGGCGAAGAAGACGAGACCGATCGTTTTGAAATTCACGTCAAGAAAGTGGAGAAAATGGAAAAGGCTGAACTCACAGATGATTTTGTGAAGGAGCAGTCTAACGGTGAAGCCAAGAATGTTGATGAATTCAAGAGCTTTATAAAGAGTAAAATGCAGGAGTATTACGACCAGTCTGCTGAAGACATGTTTAAGCAGGATGTAATCGATGCATTAACCGAGAAGCATGATATTGAAGTGCCTGAAGTGATGCAGGATCAGATTTTAGACTCCTATGTAGAGTACGCTAAACAGCAGTCAGGCGGTCAGCTTCCTGAGGATTTTGATTTTAGTGAGTACAAGGAAAGTATGCGTGAGCAAGCTGTTCGCGAAGGAAAATGGGCGTTTATCAGTGAAAAACTGCAGGCTAAATTTGATGATATTGAAATCAAGCCTGAAGACATTGACGAATTTATCGGAATGGAAGCGGCCAAGTACGGAATGTCACCCGATCAGCTGAAAGGATATTATGCTCAGAATCCGAATCAACTTGAGAGCTTACGCACAAGCATTCGGGAGAACAAAGTTTTTGATAAATTGAATGATGTCGTTACTATTAATGAACTCTCAAAGGATGATTTTAGTAAAAAGAGAGAAGAAAAACAGAATAAAGACGACAAGTAAACCTACGGCTTAGCCATGTATACCAAACAACCCCTTTTTGAATTCCCTGAAATGAGTGAAGTAGAACCTGTACAGAATAATTTAATCCCGATGGTGGTAGAAACTACCAATCGTGGCGAGCGAGCATATGATATCTATTCCCGTCTGCTCAAAGACAGAATTGTTATTTTGGGTACGCCCGTTAATGATGCTGTTGCCAGTTCTATAGTAGCCCAGCTGCTGTTTTTGGAGTCGCAGGATCCCGAAAAAGATATCAATCTTTATATCAACAGTCCGGGTGGGGTCGTTTCGTCTGGAATGGCTATCTACGACACGATGCAGTACATCAAATGTGATGTTGCTACAACATGTGTTGGTATGGCGGCTTCAATGGGTGCTGTTCTGTTAACTGCCGGAGCCAAAGGAAAGAGAAATGCACTTCCTCACTCCAGAATTATGATTCATCAGCCTCTGGGCGGTGTGCAGGGACAGGCCAGTGACATTGAAATTGAAGCTCAGGAAATCCTCCGGCTGAAGAAAGAATTAAGTGGAATTCTGGCACATCATTCCGATAACACTATTGAACAAATTGTAGAAGATTCGGATCGTAATAAGTGGATGACAGCCGATGAAGCCAAAGATTACGGTTTGGTAGACCGCGTAATGAGAAGGGAAGAGAAGAAGTAGTTTAGATCGTAAATTAAACGAGTTCAGCAGCCATGAGTAATAAAAATAAAGATAAGGTCACATGCTCTTTTTGCGGCAGATCCAACAATGAAGTAAACTCAATGGTGGCAGGCCCTGATGTTTACATCTGTAATCACTGTGTTGAAGATGCCTCAAGTATTATAGAGAGTGATCTGGCGGCACTGAACAAAAGAAGAGAGAAGAAATATAAGCCAATGCTCAAGCCGCTGGAGATTAAAGCGAAGCTTGACGACTATGTGATTGGGCAGGACGATGCAAAAAAAGCACTCTCCGTTGCGGTCT
This sequence comes from Rhodohalobacter barkolensis, assembly GCF_002834295.1. NCBI lineage: Bacteria > Pseudomonadati > Balneolota > Balneolia > Balneolales > Balneolaceae > Rhodohalobacter > Rhodohalobacter barkolensis. The sequence continues at coordinate 268,234 of NZ_PISP01000002.1, forward strand.
ATAATCATTACAAACGAATTTCTGCCGGTGCCGATGCAGATTATGATGACACCCGTATTGAGAAGAGTAACATCTGTTTACTGGGTCCAACCGGTTCAGGTAAAACACTTCTTGCCAGAACACTTGCCGATGTAATTGATGTACCCTTCACAATAGCTGATGCAACTGTTTTGACAGAGGCCGGATATGTAGGTGAAGATGTAGAAAGTATTTTAAGCAACCTGCTACAGGCTGCAGATTATGATGTGGAGCGGGCCAAGCGCGGAATCGTTTACATCGATGAGATCGATAAAGTTTCCCGCAAAAGCGATAATCCGTCTATAACACGGGATGTTTCCGGTGAGGGAGTTCAGCAGGCACTGCTGAAAATTCTGGAAGGTACAACAGCCAATATTCCTCCCAAAGGCGGACGTAAACATCCGGAACAGAGTTTTATTCAGCTCGATACCTCAGATATTCTATTTGTTTGCGGTGGAGCCTTCAGCGGATTGGAAGAGATCATCTCAAGAAGATTGTCATCCAGTTCAATGGGTTTTCATTCAGAGGATCAGATTATCATCGATAAAGATGATCCAAAGATTTTTACCAAAATTGAGCCGGAAGATCTTCAGAAGTTTGGTCTCATACCTGAATTGATTGGTAGACTTCCAATTATTTGTGGTCTGGAGCATCTCTCTGATGATGCAATGACTGAAATTCTTCTCAAGCCCAAAAATGCCATTACCAAACAGTATAAAAAACTCTTCGATATGGAAGATGTTGAGCTGGTATTTGAGGATGATGCACTGCAGGCAATTGTGGAGCGAGCAAGAGAACGCAAAACCGGCGCCCGTGGCCTTCGGTCCATTCTGGAAGACGCCATGCTTGATGTGATGTTTACACTGCCTTCCATGAAAAATGTGAAAAGATGTGTGGTAACGCGAGAAACCATCGAGAAGAAAGCACCGCCTGTGTACGAAAAACAGAAAGCTTCAGCTTAATTCACTTCCGGAAACTCACCACAAGGTTAGTTTAGAAGCATTCTTTTTTGGATATTAAGCCCAGATTTCCTTTTTAAATGTTCTTGGCGTTTCAATGCGAAAACTGCTTCCACTAAACCGTCTTAAAATAATACTGGTTGTACTGCTGATTATATTGGCAGGTATATCCTTCTTTTATAACCAGTTCCTGCTCAATAAAATTATGGAACAGGAGAGAACCAGTATTGAGCTGTGGGCTAAGGCGTTTGAATTTTACAACCTGCCATCCCACGATCGCGCCAGCAGAGATTTGTTTGATGTGGCGAATGAACTTCGCAACTACCAGGAAGTACCGGACAGTTTGTCGCGGATGATATTAGAAGCAGAAGCGAATGAGTCGAATGCCAGTTTTGTATTTTCGCAAATTATCCGTCCTGACCTTTTTAATATTCCGGTTATTGTAGTTGATGAGCCTAATTTTATCGTTTTCTATCGGAATCTTGATGACCCTGACATTTCGGTTACGGAGTTTATCGATAAATATTCAGTCAGCACTCCTCCAATTCCTATCTCGTTTGGAGAGGAGCCCAGAATCAGGCGGAGATATGTCTACTACGGTGAGAGTCCAACCATACAGTACCTTCGGTATTTTCCTTATATCCAGTTTGGGATTTTGGCTCTCTTGATGGGAATGGGCTTTACAACTTATCGGAGTATAACGCGATCGGAACAGTCTAATCTTTGGGTAGGAATGGCTAAGGAGGCGGCACATCAACTGGGTACGCCACTGTCAAGTATGTATGGATGGCTGCAGCTCCTCAAAGATCGGCACCAGGAAGACGAAAAAACACTTTCCATTGCCTATGAGGTGGAGAAGGACGTAAGCCGTTTGAAAGGAATTGCGGAGCGATTTAATAAAATTGGATCCCAGCCGGAGTTAAAAAGATTAAGTATTGAGCCAATTGTAGATGAAGTTATTGCGTACATGGAAAAAAGATTGCCTCAGCTTGGTAAGCATATCGATGTAAGAAAATCAATTGAGACCAACGCTAAAGCAAATTTAAATGCAGAACTTTTTCAATGGGCCATTGAAAATCTGATCAAAAATGCAATGGATGCCATTAAGTCAACATCATCTGATGCATTTGTTTCAATATCGGTGAGTCAGGACGAGCATCAGCTATTTATAGACATTGAAGATTCAGGGACGGGAATTGATAAGAAGAATCTAAGTGATGTATTTAAGCCGGGCTATAGTACTAAGAAGAGAGGATGGGGACTTGGGTTGAGTCTCACCAAAAGAATTATTGAGGATTATCACAGCGGTAAGGTGTTCGTTCTCAATTCAGAACTGAATAAAGGGACAACAATCCGAATTGTTATTCCCGTGTCTGAAAATCAATCCTGAGTATACCCTTTCTTTGAAGCGTAGTCCATCAACTGTGCTTTGAGAAGATTTCTACCCCTGTGGAGCCTGGATCGGATCGTACCGATGGGTACATCCAGCATATTCGCGATCTCTTCGTACGTAAAATCCTCTACATCGCAGAGTAGAACGACCGTTCTGAAATCTTCCGGAATTTCATCCAAAGCGTTGGAGATGTCATCATCAATCAGCTCTCTGAACATTTTATCTTCCATGTCTGATGTCTCTGTCCGCTCGGCACGGATAGACTCATAGAAAGATGCAACCTCATCATAATCTACTTCCTGAGGCTTTTTAGACTTCTTTCGGTAGTTATTGATATAGGAATTTTTAAGAATTCGGAATAACCACGCTTTGGCATTGGTGCCCTTTTCATAACTGTCGAAGAATCGGTAGGCTTTAACAATTGTATCTTGCACAAGATCTTCCGCATCGTTTGGGTCTGACGTAAGACGCAATCCGAAATTGTAAAGCGCATCAAGATGAGGTATGATTTCATCATTGAAGTCTTCTTGTTTCCTAATTTCTTGCTTTGTAAGTGACGCCATCCCTTCCTCGTCAGAACGAGTCTGAAAATTAATGATTAATTATTGTTCTATCCGAGTGATCCAAACCCCAGATATTAAACTCTATCAGAGAATTAATGTATTTCCTCTCAACGACTTTTTCCAATTGAAAGAATTGATCGATGCTGTAAAATAAATTTAAGACTGAGCAGTATTTTTTTGCAATCATAAGTTTATTACAACTATCAAATCGTAAATTGCATGTGTCCATGCGGCCATCCCAAATCCTCTAATAACATAAATAAGATTTAGCGCTAAGCCAAACAAAAACCGAAATAAAAAGGAGCTGAGAGCCATCGTATCGGCATATTCACCTACGTAATGAACACCGCTAAATAACAGTGCTGCAACGACTACAGCTAACCCTACAGCGTATTTCTTATTATTTAATACTGTATCAAAAAAATAAACTAATATAGTTACCAGAATAACTCTAAAAAAAAGCTCTTCATATAGACCGGCACCTAAAGAGAGCGCAATAAGCTGAAGCTTACTAAAGCTACCCGGTATACCATTTGAAGATTGCAGTAGAATAAATTCTACAACATTTGAAACAGTGATCGCTACGATGATAGCATATAAAGCCGCTTCCGCTATCATAAAAATAAAATAACTGCTACGAACCGTACTGAGTTCCCTTCTTTTTCTAAAGATAATTATACCGCCTGCGATCGCCGCAACAATCAAGGTGGTAGATATGGCATCTAAACCGAAATATGCGAAAAAAGATTTAAACCAGATATCAACAGATATTCGGGCAATATCACCATCCGGCTGCGATACCAGAATCAGAACTTCATACAGAAGGAGCAGAGGGATAGAAATTAAATAACTATATAGTATCCCATTTGTTCTTTTAAAGTACTGCTCCATAGATGCGATGAGGAAAAGAAATATTACTGATCTAAATAAATCGTTACTCTGGCTTGTTCAACAGAGCTAAAGCTTAGCATATCATATGCTGCGGTTGATAACTTTAATCCATCTCCGGAGTGGCGATCATTAATTTTAACAAAAATCCCATTATTGTTGGATGGGTTTTCAATGTAAACCACTTTCCCCAGGGCGATATTTGGGTGGGCGGCTGTGAGCTGATCAGGATTGTAGAGCTCACCACTTGTTGTTGGGTTAGCAACATCGTTTCCGGAATAACGGAATACGGATACACTTCCCAGATTTTCCAGGTCAGATTCTGTGCGATATGGATTTTGGAATGAACGTGTAGGGGGTAAAAGAACGGTAACTCGTTGTCCTGATGAAATCTGATTCATACTCAGGTCGGGATTCAGTGCAAAAAGTTCACTCTCACTCATATTGAATTTATCGAGAATGGACTCTCCCGTTTCTCCGGACTGTACCCTGTATTGAACAAACTTTCCCTGAGGTGTAGATTCTGATGCTTCTTCAGCAACAGACGGTGCGGATGATCGCTCGGAGGGAACTGTGAGTCGCTGGCCAACTCTCAGCATATCCGTCTCAAGGTTGTTTAACTGTTTTAACTCATCTACAGACAAGCCGTGTTGATTGGCAATCCGGAATAAGGAGTCTCCGCTTCTTACTATATAATAGGTGTTAGGCGCGTCTCCTTCCGACTCCCGTATAATTGATTCTCTCTCTTCTGCCGGAATTTCAGCTTCAGCAAGCTGGGGTTCTTCTGTTGAGGTAGAATCATCTGGCCTAAAGATTGTCAGTTCTTGCCCTAAAGAGAGATTCGTTGATTCCAGATCGTTCCACTGCTGAATCTCAGCGATCGTTACGCTATATCTTCTGGATACAGAGAATAGAGTTTCTCCGGGCTCAACTGTATGCGTTATTTGATTGTCGGCACGCGGTGGGGCAATTCTGATAGTCTGACCAACAGAAAGGTTATCACTCTCTAGCTCATTCCATCTTCGCAAATCTCCGACGGCTAAATCGTACTGCCTGGCGATACTAAATAGAGTTTCTCCTGTCTGAACCGTATGTGTTGTTGCAGGCTGCTGAGCCGCGGATTCGGCTGGTGCAAAAAGAAGAATCCCAATAGAAAGAGCAATTACTACAATAAAAGATGTATGGAGTTTAGTGATCATAATCTGTATCGATCTTGAGAGTTTCCAATGCTTCCGATAATTCCGATTTCGTTCGAGTGTTGTTTTGCTTGTCTGCTAACTGAATACCATTGGTAAACAATTCACCGGCCAATTGAGCATTGCCTGTTTGCTGATAAAGCTTACCCAAATGATAGTAAACGCCCAAATAGTCAGGATCTTGTTCCAAAATAGATTCAAATAAAATTATAGCTTTTGATACTTGATCCCGCTTCAGGAGTTCCAAGGCCAAAGCAAACTTAGAGAATGAATCATTGGGATTCTTCTTAAGATTGAACGCTAATTTTTGAACTTTGTCATTTTCTTGAGTCATGATGTTCTATTTTGAAATCGAGTGCGAATTTCATTCATGGAATCTCCGCCAAATTTCTCAAGAATGGCATTGGCTAAAACAGGGGCAATCACACTTTCTGCCACAACAACAGCACGGGGCAGTGCACATACATCTGAGCGTTCATAGCGTGTATCCTGCTCCTTTTTGGTTTCAAGATCAGCCGTTTTAAGTGGTTTAATCATCGTGGGGATGGGTTTCATGGCACCTCTGATGATAACCGGCATTCCGGTTGTCATGCCTCCCTCAATTCCACCGGCCCGATTTGTTCTTCTCGAAAAATGGTTTTTGTAAACGATTTCATCATGAACTTCATGACCGCGGCTTCGGGCAGCTTCAAATCCCAGTCCAATTTCTACACCTTTCATCGCTTGCGTACTGACGATCGCCTGTGCAATTTGTCCGTCAATTTTTCGGTCCCAATGCACATAACTTCCAAGGCCGGCCGGTAAACCTGTTACTACAATTTCATAAATGCCACCGAGTGATGTTCCCTCTTTCCTTCGGTGTTTGATCTCTTCCCGCATCTGATGGCTGAGATCACTGTTCAAACATCGAACATCAGATTTATCTGCTTCTTTATAAATGGATTCTGAACCGTTTTCAGCCAATGGATCGGCAATAGCTCTGACGTCATCCCAATCTGAATAGCCAATAGAGCCAATTTGAATAACATGTCCGCCAATTTCAATTCCAAGTTCTTTCAGGAAAGCGCGGGCAACGGAACAGCAGGCAACCCGCATGGCAGTTTCGCGGGCACTCGATCGTTCAATTACCGGTCTTATATCATCAAAGTCATATTTTTGGACACCCACCAGATCTGCATGACCGGGTCTGGGCAGGGTGATTTTTTCAACATCACCGCGCTCTCCTTCTTTAGCCATTACTTTTGGCCAATTACTGTCATCTTTTTCAAATGCACGGTTCACCATAGAGAATGCAACTGGAGCCCCTGTAGTTTTGCCAAATCGAACACCGGATTGAATGATGGCTTTATCCTTTTCAAAAGCCATCCTCCCGCCACGCCCGTATCCTTTTTGGCGGCGAACCAGGTGTTGTTCTATAAAACCTTCACTTAATTCAAGGCCTGCAGGAGTTCCTTCTACAATTCCTGTAAGGCTTGGTCCGTGCGATTCACCGGCTGTAAAATATCGAAACATAGGGGATAATAGTTTAAACAGTTAAGTAAGATGGATGAAGATAATATTTTTGAGTGCTAAGTTCTCAAATGTAAGTAAAGATGTTAAGCGAGCTTGCCGGGATTTATATAGTAGTTTTGCATAATAGTAGTATGTAGGATTTGAATTAACAGCACATTTTGGAAAAAAGTTTTGTAATATTGACAACTTAAAATCAATCAGACGGAATTTATAATATTCCTTCGATCTATAGTTTAGTCTAAACCGATAAATGCACTATCTCAACGAGCTAGGAAAATATAGTTCATTACTTTATCAGGCGCTGAGATCATCAACAGAGTTTGGAACGTATCGTAAAAATCTGTTTCAGGAGCTTGTAAAAGTAGGGTACGATTCTGTTCCAATTATAATGCTCACAGGTGTTTTTACAGGTTCTGTTATGACGTTGCAATCGGCATATCAATTGCAATCGGCATTTATTCCAATTTCCACTATAGGCGCAATTGTTTCAGAATCAATTTTAATAGAATTAGCAGCCGTTATTTCCAGTTTGGTGCTGGCCGGTAAAGTGGGTGCACGGGTGGCTACTGAGCTGGGAACAATGCGAGTAAGTGAGCAGATTGATGCATTGGAGTCGATGGGATTCAATTCTATCTCCTTTTTGGTAGTTCCCAGGGTATTGGCCGGAATTTTAATGTTCCCTGTGCTATACATTGTAGCAAGTATATTTGGACTTGGTGGGGGAATTGCCGCCGGCTTATTTTCTGGACAGGTGCCTCCGGCTGATTTTTTACAGGGTGCGCGAATGTACTTCTACCCCTGGAATGTGATATTTGGGTTTGTAAAGATGATTGTATTCGGTTTCATTATCACATCCGTTTCATGCTATAAAGGATATTTTGCCCGCGGTGGAGCCGAGGGAGTTGGTAAAAGTACAACAGATGCAACGGTATTGAGTTGTATTCTTGTTTTACTGGCTGACTTTGTACTTGCAGCACTTTTGTTATGATTGAAATACAGAATTTAAAAAAATCTTTTGGTGGTGTTCTCGTTTGGGAGGATGTCTCTTTCAAAATTGAGGATGGTGAAACCGTTGCCATCATCGGGCGGTCAGGTTGTGGAAAGTCCGTGTTGTTAAAGCATATCAACGCATTACTGGTACCCGATACCGGGAAAATTCTGATCGATGGAAGTAATATTTTTGAACTGGATTATGTGGATCAGCGTATTATGCGCCAGAAATTTGGAGTGCTTTTTCAGGGTTCGGCGCTTTTCGATTCGATAAACACATTTGAAAACGTTGCGTTTCCACTTCGATACTTTACAAATCAATCCGAACAGGAGATTCACGATAACGTGATGCAATCCCTTGAGTATGTAAACCTGGAAAATGCTGCAGATAAAGAGACATCGGAGTTATCCGGTGGAATGAGAAAACGGGTAGGTATTGCCAGGGCTATTGTGCTGAAACCGGAATACATTATGTACGATGAACCTACTTCAGGATTAGATCCAAAAACGGCCGGCGAGATCAATGAATTGATAAACGGCATGGCTAACGCCCTGGATATCACCTCGATAGTAGTTACACACGATATGCACAGTGTTCTTGAAGTAGCTGATAAGGTTGCTTTTCTGGATCAGGAAAAGTTAAGTTGGACGGGTGCTGTTGAAGATATGAAGAACAGTGAACATGAAGAGTTGCTGAGTTTTATTAAAGCCAGTGAATACCAAATTTGAGTAAAGAAAAATTGATTTAGAATGAAAAACGAAGTTAAAATTGGAGTTACGGTATTGCTGGCTATTATTGTAGCCGTTGTGGGATTCCGTTTCATGCGGGATGTACCCATCTTTCGCCAAACACTTGAGGTATCCGCCGTCTTTGAACGAGGTGACGGAATCAATCGCGGTAGTTTGGTAAACCTGAAAGGTGTAAAGGTTGGATCGGTAAGCAGAGTTCAGTTAACCCAGGATAATCAGGTGCGTATTACCATGCAGCTCAATGAAGATCTGAAATTACCTGAAAATTCTGTTGCTAGTCTCACCTCTTTAGGAATTGTAGAGGGTAAGTCTATCGTAATAGAAATGGGAGATTCTGAGAATAATGTAGAATACGGTGGTGAAATTGAAGGCAATTATGTTGAAGGAGTAACGGAAGTATTGAGTAGTAAGGGCGAACAACTTGCAGGGGATGTATCAGAATCTCTATCTGAACTAAACAATTTTTTAAGACAATTAAACGCAACGCTGGATGATGACACCCGAATGACGGTAGATCAAACACTGCGAAATGCAGACTCTGCGATGAAAACGATATCCGAAACACTTACGCAGAATCAACAGGAAATTGATAGTGCAATCTCTGCGGCCAGTAAAACTATGATGCAGCTGGATACATTGACTACAAATAACCGTCCGCGAGTTGACAGCTTAATGGTTTCACTGGAAGAGAATATAAACGAATTAAGTAAAGTACGGGTCCAGTTAGAAGAGGCCTCTACAAGCTTAAACGAGATTCTGGATAAAATTAACCGTGGAGAAGGCACGGTTGGTAAACTCGTGAATGACCCGTCACTGTACGAAAATATGGATCAGCTATCCAAAGAGTTGAGCGAGTTGGTGAAGGGAATTAATGAGGATCCCGGACGTTATCTGAAGCATATGGATATCATTGAATTATTCTGATTTTAATGACTCAATATGATATTACAATCTGAGCATTAAATTGCGGTTCGTAAAGCGTTGTCGTATATTTTCAGGCTCAAAAAAAAATTATTCACGCTTAATTATAATTTGAAGATTCAGAGGTTTTTCTCATGGGTGTAATGGAAAAAATGAGGAACAGTACCGCGTCTATTTTGTGGATACTGATTTTCTCGTTTGGTGTATTATGGGTACTGGCAGATACACAGGTATTTGACGCAATGTCAGTTGGTCCCAGAAATTTAGGAACAGTAAACGGTGAAGAAATTTCGCTTGATGAGTACAATCAGCGGGTGAGTAATTACACCGATCAATTCAGCCAACAATCCGGCCGTACAATGACACCCGAAATGCGGGCTATGTACGAAAATCAAGCCTGGGAAGATTTGGTTGCCGCGCGCCTGATTGAGCAGAAAATTAATGAGCTTGGCATTACTGTTACAGACAGCGAGTTAATGGAGATGGTTACCGGAGATAATCCGGCACCGTTTATCCGCGAGCAATTTCAGCAGGAAGATGGCACCATTGACCAAATTGCCCTTCGTGCCGCAATTGAGTCTCCGGAGAACAGTGAAATCTGGATTATGATTGAGCAGCAGCTGCGGGAAAATCGCCGTCAGCAAAAGTTGAATAATTTCATCTCATCCGGCATGCAGGTAAGTTCGATGGATATTAGAAACGAATTTATTCGCGCGAACTCATTTGCGGATATCGAATATGTTCGATTCCCCTACAGTGAAATTTCAAACGATGAGATTACAGTAACAGAAGATGAGCTGAGAGATTATTATGAAAATAATTCGGCGCGTTTTCAAAGAAACGAAACTTACCAATTCCGTTTTGTAAGCTGGGATAAAACACCAACTGCAGAAGATACGACCAATACTGTTCAGGAGATTGAAGATCTCAGACCGGCATTTGAAGATGCAGTTAACGATTCCCTTTTTGTACTGCGTTATCAGTCAGCAGTACCGTACAGAGGTTCTTTTGTTTCTATTGATGAAATTCGTGACGAGTATCGACCTGTTGTTGATCTTGAAGAAGGCGAAGTTTCTGAAGTGGTGATGATAAACGGGGATCCGTTTGTATTCAAGAAAATTGAACAGCGTGGTGATGAGATTAAATTTGCTGTACTCTCTTACGGTGTAGAAGCCGATCCGATTGGAACGATTGACAGGCTTGCTGAAGAAGCAGAAGAGTTCCAGTTTTATGCCGAATCAGATGGATTTGAAGAGGAAGCAGAACGTCGCGAACTTGAAGTTCAACAGGCAACGGCTACCAAAGATACTCCGTTTATTCCGGGTTTAGGAGCTAGTGAACAGACTTTAAGAATTTTAGAAAATCTTCGTGAAAACAGAATTTCAGACCCGATTGAACTGGATAACGTATTTATTGTAGCACAGATGCTTGAAAAAACTCCTGAAGGGACAAGACCGTTTGAAGAGGTAAGATCTCAGGTTGAAAATGCGGTACGTACCCAGAAGAGAAAAGAGCTTATGGCTTCAAGAGTAAGTGAAAGGTTGCAGGGAAATTCCGATCTGGAATCTTTAGCGTCTGCTTCAGATAGAGAAGTACAATCGGCCAGTGACATTCGTATGAATGGTTCAAATATTTCGGGAGCAGGTCGTGAACTGAGAGTAATCGGTGCAATATTTGATATGGAAGTTGGTGAGACATCAAATGCTATTCAAGGCGAAAATGCTGTATTTGTAGTTCGGGTTACTAACTTTGACAAAGCAGATCCTTCGGAAATGACTTCTGCAGATGAGTCTGAGATCAGAAACAGGTTGGAGCAGCAAAAGTTTACCTCTTTCAATGAAGTATTTATTGAGAGGCTTCGGGAAGGAGCTGATATCAAGGATAACAGAAGTCAGATTTTACGTTAAAAACTGACGAACTGATTTTTTAAAAGGGTAAGGGAGATTTCTCTTACCCTTTTTTTATTGGTAATTTACCTATTCATCATAACCATTCGAGCTTATGCCTGATCAGAAGGATAAAATTTGGATGCAGCGGGCATTGAGCCTTGCTGAGAAAGGGTTGGGATATGTTTCGCCAAACCCAATGGTTGGATGTGTGATTGTATCTAAAGACGGGGATATTATTGGGGAGGGATACCACGAGCGGTACGGTAAAGCGCATGCCGAAGTAAATGCTGTTCGATCGGTTAAAGATCCCGAAATGCTTAAAGGCGCGACTGTTTATGTGACTCTTGAACCCTGTTCCCACCACGGCAAAACGCCTCCTTGTGCCGATATGCTTGCCGAACTTCCCATAAAAAAAGTGGTAATGGCAATGCAAGATCCCAACCCATCAGTGAATGGGAAAGGATTGAAGATTTTAAGAGAACAAAACATTCAGGTGGATGTAGGTGTTTTACAGGACGAAGCAGAGAAATTAAATGAAAAATGGCTGCACGCAATTGGCACTTCCACGCCATTTGTAACCTTGAAAATTGCTCAAACGGCTGACGGTTACGTAGCTGCACCGAATGGTGATTCAAAATGGATCTCCTGTAAAGAGTCCAGGAAATTAGTGCACCGGTGGCGCAGTGAGGATGATGCCGTTTTGGTTGGAAGAAATACGGCACTTCATGATAACCCTCAGCTTACCGTACGTTTGACTGAAGGCCGGCAGCCGAAAAGAGTAGTATTGGACGGACCTTTAGAACTGCCCAAACATCTGAATCTTTTTTCTGACTCATTTGAGGAGAAAACAATTGTGATCACTCATAATAAAAAGAAAGCAGAACAGGACGTCGATCCGATGCTAAAAATGCTTCAAAGCAACTATTTTCGCGGTGAATTGATTACTGTTGAAAATGATTCGGGCCACGTTCACCTGAGGGAATCACTCTCAAAGCTTTACGAAATGGGAATTCATTCCGTGCTGGTAGAAGGAGGGCAGCAACTATCGAGCGCGCTGCTCAGGCAGGGGCTGGTTGAACGCTTACAGCTATTTATAGCGCCAAAAATTCTGGGCGGAGGTACCAAGTCCATCATTAATTTAAACATCAACCGAATGGAAGATGTGAGACCATTCAGAGATTTTACCTGGCAACAGTCGGGCAGTGATATGTTATTAACAGCTAATCTATAGAATTTATGTTTACAGGAATAGTATCAGAAATTGGAGACGTAACGGAAATCAAAAAGATAAAAGGCGGACAAGAGCTGTCGATCAAATGTTCGTTTGCAGACGATGTTCATGTGGATGAGAGTATTGCCATTAATGGTGTTTGCCATACAGTCGTTTCCCATACAGATGATGTCTTTAAGGTTCAAAGTGTAGAGGAGACACTTCGTAAAACGAATCTGGGTGATCTTGAAGTAGGGAATCCGGTCAATCTGGAGCGGTCACTAACGCTGAACAAAGCTATTGAAGGGCACATTGTTCAGGGGCATGTGGATACAACAGGGACGATCAAAAAAATTGATAAGGATGGAGCGGATCTGCTGATAACCATTGAATTTCCTGAAGAGTACAGAGATTACATTGTAGGCAGGGGAAGCATTTCGATAGACGGTATCAGCCTGACGATTGCCCGGAATGAGGGAAATCTGTTTACAGTTGCAATTATCCCTTATACGTGGGATGAAACGAATCTGCACGCCAAAAAAATTGGGGATAGAGTCAACCTTGAGTTTGATATCTTTGGCAAATACATCATTCAGTATCTGCAAAATAGAGAGCAAAAATAGTCATTGCTCTCTATTAAAATCTTGGGGATCGACCGGTAGGTGATGAGCTTCTTTCCAGGTTGTTTAACAGTGGCAGTTTCTGGAATAGTCCCTGAATCTGAGAACTTGATAGTGACAACCGGAAGAAGTAATACTGGAAGTCTCCGAATGGATTAAACTGGAAAGAGAGATTCCAGCAGATCATATCCCGTTGCAGGCTGAACTGTGATGGGGTTAACTCTTTTTCGATGAAGTCATATCCCAATCGAGTGCTTACACGCCATTTGGGCGTTAGGTTAAATTGAATATTATTAGCGTTGAGAACGGCGCTTTTTCTGGCGTCCTGTCCAAACTGATAGTTCCAGCGGTAGTTGAAGTCTAATCCAACGCTCCAGGGAGAGCCGGTTCGCTGTACAGGTTGCAGATTGAACCGTTGATCCACTGGACTGAAAAATGTCTGATCCAGCGGGTCGTAGGGACGATAATCGGGGGTTGTAATTCGTGGACCTCTGCTGCCACCATTGAAGCTGGTTGATAGATTCAGGCTGTAACTCAATGGCTGCAGATATTTATTTCCATCTTCCCAGATAAAAGTGTTGATTTCACGTCCGTTTTCATCTCTGGAATAAACTGAATATGAAGCATTTGCCGAAATTCGCAACCCATCTACTACTCGAGAAGAGAGCGACATATTAACGCGGCCAAAATTCAGGCTGTCTGCAGCAAAATTATAGTTTGAGTTAACAGACAGATTATCAATCAATCGTAAGTTTGTTGACTGAACTTCACCTGTAGAGTCTCGCTTCACCTGCTTGGTTTCAAAAATATTGGTGATACCAAACGACATGGTCATCTGCTCACCCCGGCCGGGTCCTCGAAAAATCTCATCTTCAAAGATGGAATACTCCTGAGTATTGCCAAGTGAATCGGATTGAACCTCCCGATAATACCCCCAGGACGATTCAGAAAAATCAGGACTATAGCTGAAGCTGACATTTGGACGAACGGTATGTCTCAGTCCTTCCAAATTTCCGATACTCATTTGCGATACACCATAAAAAGTTGTGTTAAAATTCAGACTCGTGGAAAAATCCCTGGCAGCTTCAAATCCTCTTACCCGTTCCGTCTCAATTTCATTTTCCTCTTCATTCCACTGTTTACGGATTGTAGCAGGGTACCAGTATTCGGTGAGGTTTGCATTTGCACTAATATTCAGAAACTGGCTGGGAATAACTTGACTGGCCGAAAGGCCAACTCGTTGTTCAAAACCGTACTGCAAATGCCGATCGTTATCTGTAGCCTCTCTGTATTTGGATGGATCAAATAAGGCTTCGAACCAATTTACTTCTGCCGAATCGGCATCTTCCGGATTGAACTCAAACTCAGATTTAAAGTTGTTTCTATAGGTTACAGAAATTCTTTCATACCACTTTTCATCCTGCAAGCCGGGCTCATCAGACTGAAAGGGCGTAAACTGTCGGGCAGAAAAAGTGAATTCTGGTCCTGTAAGTCGGGTTCTATTGGTTGATAACTGCTGATTGAGGCTGGAAGTAGCACTGAAATTGTACGATCCCTCCGGGTGACTGTATCTGTATGATAATCGCGATGTACTATTGGTTCGAGCTCTTTCATCGGGGTCGAAAGAGTTTCGCTTGAAGTAGTTGGATGATTGAAGGTTTATGTTCGCAGATAGATTTGCATACGGCGACAACTGCTGATCGTGAGTGAGTGATAGCCGTTTACTGGTGGTTTCTGTAAATCCCGGATCTGTTGGTTCCAGCCCTCTTTCGCGAGAGTATCCTAAAGTGAGTGAACCGTTGTACTGTCCGGTGTTTCTGTACTGAAAACGGGACTCATTGAAAAATGTACCGGACGTGAACAGATCAAACGAGGTTTGAGCCGTAAAGTAGTCATTAAAGTATTGAAACCATCCAAGGTTTTGCAAACCGATACCCCGGGCAGATGTATTTTGATAGACATACGTGGGCTCGAGCAAACCGGATCTGCGGCTTTCTATACCCGCCGGTACATAACCAAATGGGAAAACAAGCGGGTAGGGAATATCCAGTATGAAGAGACGCGCGTTCGTGAAAAAGACTTCCTCTTCTTCAACCACCTTCATTCGATCAGCCTGAATGTAGTAGTACATATGATCCGGCGGACAGGTGGAGTAGATCCCGTCTTCTATAAAAACCTCTTCACGGGAAACATTTTTAACTTTAGTGCCAATCAGGTAACCGTCGTCAATTTCAATTTCAGCAACTTCAAATTTTCCTCTTTCAGATTCGTAGTTGAATAAGATTCTGGTACTTCTCAACTCATCCTGCTCGCGTCTTAAAATTGGGTATGAAAGTGTATCCTGCGGATTATCGGCAAGTGCCTCCACCTGGCTCATATTTAAATCCAGCTCAATCTTACCGGCACTCAGTTCGCCGTTTGTATGCTTTACATTACTGGAGCCATATAGGTTAGCTACCCGTTGATCCCTGAAGTTAAAGGTCAAAGAGTCTTTTGCCTGAAAGTTGACGGCATCGGGTGATGATTGTAGGTCTGCCTGTGGTGATTGCGAACTCTGACCGGTTTCGTCATTCAGCTCGCGTGGTGACGGGATAGTGTCGGATTCAGCTGCTTGGATACTGTCGCGTTCAGCCGGAGGTATCGTGTCTATTCTTGCCGATCGCAGTGAGTCTGAAATAACCTGAGCCGACAAATTGCTCCATACTGGGAAAACCAAGAGGCATAATATCCCAAAAAATAGAAGCTTGTGATTTGTGGATGGGCTGTTTCTCATGCATAAAACTAATCAACGGAGTTCTTCAAAAGCAAGGCTGGCTGCTCCCAGAAGTGCGGCATCATTTCCAAGTGATTCGTCGATGATTTCAAATTCCTCTCTAAAAGGAGGCATCAAATATTTCAACGCTGTTTCCTCTGCCGGTTGCAGTAACCATCTGCCGGCTTTTGCTACTCCACCACTCACAACAATTTTGCGGATATCAAGTATGTGAACGTAGTTGACAATAGCATAACCCAGTTTTTCTCCGGCCTGACGTAGAATATCTATTCCCAGTTCATTACCGTCTTCGGCTGCATGGTATAAATCAACGGGTTCCAGTTTATCAAAATTTTTGTGGAATTTGGAATAGAGTGAATTCTCGGGATTCTGACGAATCGTATCCGCGGCAAAACGACTTAAGAAGCGCTGTCCTAAATAGGCCTCTATGCCTCCGCGCGTATTACTGTTAGAAAGTGGGCCGTGGTAATTGATAATTACATGACCAAGTTCTCCGGCCATTCCTGTAGTACCCCGGTAGATTTTCTTGTCAATAATGATTCCCCCGCCAACACCGGTGCCAAGGGTAACCATGATAAAACTGTTGAATGCTTTGCCTTTTCCAAAATGAGCAGATCCAAGGGCGGCAAGATTTGCATCATTTTCGATCACGCACTTATAACCCGTGCGTTTAAAAATTTCATCGGCAACATTTTCCACCTTCCAACCGGGTAGATTGGGTGGATTTTTTACAGTTTTTCGATCCAGGCTTACCATTCCGGGTAATCCCATCCCAACTCCAATAGGGTCTGCATTATGCTCTTCAACCAAATCCTTTACGGCCAACGCAATTCTGTCAAAAACGTGCTCTTTCCCTAAATCGGCGTGTGTGGGAATTGAGGTCGTCTGCAGGAAGCCCTTTTTGTGGTCTACCAAAGCTGCCTTAATGTTCGTTCCTCCTAAGTCAATCCCGATGGAAATCATGATATCTCATTTTTTTGTAGTGGAAAGGAATGCACGAAAATAGTGAAAAATGAGCAAAGGAGTAGATTACTCAGCTGAATTAATCCGGTAAACTTTTTCATCCGGTTTTCTCATTCCATACTCCTCACGGGCAATTTTTTCGAGCAAATCCGGATTGTTTTCCAGTTCTTCTATTTTCTTTTCCAGTTCCGCTGTTTGTTGTTTGTACTCTTCTGTTTTTTCGATGAGCTCATCTTTTTTAAAATTGAGCTGAGCCCTGGTAAATACACTATAGGTATCTATAAACAGAAACCATATGGCAATAAAAGCGACTAATACGCTTACCAGAATGGAACGTTTCCAGCGAAGAGGATTTAAGTAATGGGTTTTCATAGCATTAGATGGATATTTCAATGAAATTAGTTTAAATATCGGGCAGAAACAAAAGTTTGCCCCAAAAACTCAGATGAAATTTTTTGAATAGATAGCACCAAAGATTTGAGAAACTAAAGTGGTGCAAGGTTCAGATTTAACTCTAATGGCACAAGAGGCATAAAGGGCACAAACAAGATGCTTAAAACCAAAAGTGGTAAAAACTGAGCAAAAAAATAACCCCAGCCGGGTATCAGCCGACTGAGGTTAATCAAGAGAGAGTCATTAAAAATATGAGTAACTCATAAAAAAAGAGTCGTGAATCGGGAGGGGCTCGAACCCTCGACCCACGGCTTAAAAGGCCGTTGCTCTACCAACTGAGCTACCGATTCAGCAAATGTTTCAAGACTCAAAAGATAAGGATTCGTTAAAGAGAAAATCAAACGAATACTTATAAAATTTGAAAAAAATTTGAGCATCATTTGTGCGGTAGCACAATTCATAAACACTTATTCAATTGTGCCTTTAAGTTATTACATTTATGTCGAATAAACATGAAATTCAGTTATAACGTTTGTTAAATAAAATGAAAGCGCAGATATGGCAACTATATTCACGAAAATTATAAAGGGCGAGATCCCCTGCTACAAAATCGCGGAGAGTGAAACTCATTACTCATTTTTAGATATCAACCCGATTGCCGAGGGTCATACTTTGATTGTACCTAAAAAGGAAGTCGATTATCTATTTGATCTTTCGGATGATCTTTTGGGTGATACCATGATCTTTGCAAAGAAGGTTGCAAAAGGGATCGATAAGGCGTTGAATCCGATCAGAACGGGAATAATCGTGGAGGGACTTGAAGTTCCACATGCACATATTCATCTGGTGCCGATCTATAAAGAATCTCAGGAAGTCTCCCTGAAACGGAAAGTGGACGTGTCGGAAGACAGAATGAAAGAGCTGGCTGATCTGATTTCTAAAGCTGTGGAGATCTGATTGATGAAAATTCTTGTACTGAACGGACCAAACTTGAATATGCTTGGGAAGCGTGACCCTGAAGTGTATGGATCTGAAACACTGACGGATATTGAAGAGAATCTGCAAGGTGAATATCCCAATGTCGATTTTGAGTTCCTGCAGAGCAATCACGAAGGAGAGCTGATCGATGCCATTCAAAAAGCAAGAGATGGGTCTGTTGATGCCCTGATTGCAAACTGGGGCGGATTCACCCACTCATCGGTTGCCATCCACGATGCACTGGAACTTCTGGAGATTCCCAAAGTGGAAGTTCACCTGTCTAATATCCATGCGCGGGAAGAGTTCCGTGAGCGATCCATTACCGGAAAAGCGATGAATGGAATCATAACAGGATTCGGCTCGATCAGTTATACGCTGGGTGTTGAAGCTGCACTGAAAATCCTGGCCAACCGATAAAATCTGTGCAAAAACTTAAAGAACTCTTTTCGGATACATTGATCTACGGCATCAGCAGTGTGCTGGCGCGGTTTATCAACTATCTGCTGGTTCCGCTGCACACCGGTGTGTTCAACACGGCTCAGTATGGTGTGATTGGATTGGTGTATGCCGCCATCGCCTTTCTGAATGTGGTATTCACGTTTGGAATGGAGTCGGCTTACCTGCGTTATGCGGAAAACCGAAAAGAAGCTGCTTCCGTTTTTAAAACGCTTCAAACCGGCCTTTTAATTTTTGCATCTCTTCTCTGTGTGATCCTTTATCTCACAATGCCGGCACTTTTGCCTCTGCTGAATCTCGGTGAAGAGACATCCGTCATCTTTTTGATGATGCTCGGTATCCTTTGGTTTGATACGCTCTCTATTGTGCCGATGGCGGAACTTCGCTTAACCAGAAGAGCGTATCTTTTTGCGGTTCTGAAGACCCTGAATGTGCTGATCAACCTGGCGCTCAACTTTTATCTTATTCTCTCTCTGGGATGGGGAATTGAAGCGGTCTTTTTTGCAAATCTGGCAGGGTCATTTGTAATGACGGTTCTGGTCTGGATTTCTACGGCTGATCTGCTCAAGGGATCATTCAGTAAACAGTGGATGAAAACCGCGTTTGAGTTTGGCTGGCCGTTTGTTCCTTCAGGTATCGGTTTTGTGGTGAATGAGATGCTGGATCGCTTTCTTCTGAATGGAATGGATCCGGCAAACACCGAGCGGCTGTATGGCTTGGGAACTACCCCGGAAGATATTGTAGGAATCTATAATGCCTGTTATAAGCTTGCAGTATTTATGCTGCTGCTCGTTCAGATGTACCGAATGGCCTGGCAGCCATTTTTTATGCGTCATGCAAAGGATGGAGAGTCGCGCAAGCTTTTTGGTCAGGCGTTTATCTGGTACAATGCGTTCTCGGCCCTGCTCTTTCTGGGTGTGGCTCTGTTGAAAGAGCAGATCGTAGCCATTCCAATTCCCGGCACCGAGGCTACGCTGATTGACAGTGCCTATTGGGGAGGACTGGAAATTGTGCCGTTTCTCCTACTGGCATATTGGTTTCATGGCTGGTATATCAACTTTTCGTCCGGGGTATTTATCAAGGAGAAGACAAGGGTATTCTATAAAATCACCCTGATGGGAGCGGCAGTAACGATCATCGCCAACCTGATTCTGATTCCCTACTTCGGTATGACCGGCTCCGCAGTAGCCACACTTCTTAGCTACGGTGCGATGGCTACAACGCTGGGAGTCTATAGCAAAAAAGTGATGGAGGTGCCGTATCGTCTTCCGGAGAGCTTTGGGTTGATGGCGGTGATGGCAGCGTTGGTTTTTGCTGAACCGATGGTTATGAATCTATTCAACAATGGATGGCTGCTATCAAAAATAGTCATCACTTTCATCGGCCTGATTGCTATTGCAACCTATCTGAAAGTTCTGCTCCACAATTCTGAAAAGGAATTGTTGTAAGGAATCAAGACTTACAGTTCCCTATGTGTGCAGAGATTTTCTTCTCGCAGATTTCCGCGGATTCTACCGCAGATGTTTAGCAGAAAATAAAATAAATCAAGCTGGAATAATGCACGAAAATGATCTTTCATATGAAATTCGGGGAGCAGTTTTTAAGGTACATTCCACTTTGGGACCGGGCTTGCTGGAGTCTGTATATGAAACTGCAATCGCTCATGAAATGAGAAAAAAGGGAATTGATGTTCAGACTCAGTTTGGTTTACCGGTGGTTTATGATGATATAAGAATGGATCAAGGGTTTAGGTTGGATTTGTTGGTAAACAACAAAGTTATTGTTGAAATAAAATCTGTAGAGAATTTATTGAATGTTCATCACAAACAGCTACTCACATATTTGAAGTTGAGTAATCTAAAACTGGGACTTTTGATTAACTTTAATTGTATAGATTTAAATAAATCAATGACACGGATCGTAAATAATCTTTAAGTTTTGCGTAAATCAGCGAAAATGATCTGCGGAAATCCGCGAGAAACAGACACAATATTCAGGTAAACATATTTATTATTTTAATCAGTTGGATTTAGCTTTATATAATTTCGGCTTATTTAAAAATCCTGCTCCGGAGCTCTGAAAAGGATTTGTTGTAAGGAATATCTGAATTTCCCCTCTTATATATAAGTCAGTATTAAATTTTGAATTCTCAATTTTGAGTGTTGAATTAAATGGAGGCAAAATGGGTAAATCGGATAATGTAATTTTAGATAAGTCATTTGAATTCTCTTTGATGATCATAAAGATATATCAGAAGCTTAAGTCGAAAAGCGAATTTGATATGGCTAGGCAACTGTTAAGAGCGGGAACGAGTATTGGTGCGAATGTTGAGGAGTCACTTGCTGCCTATTCAAGGAAGGATTTTAATTATAAAATGGGCATTGCCTCCAAGGAAGCGAGGGAAACCCGGTATTGGATGAGACTTATTCAAAGAGGGGGAATTCTCAATATTCCAAAAGAATATTTTGACGAAATCAATGAAATAAACTCTATTTTAACTTCGATTGTTAAAACGACTTCTGAATCATTAAACAAATAGTCATTATTTATTAATGAATGTTGATTTTGTGTTCTTGATGTATAATTTCAATTTTTGATATCTAAATATTCAGAGTTCTACATTTTTTCCACCAATAATAATTCAAAATTCATCATTCCTCATTCAAAATTCTGAAAGAAATGATCAAATCCCTCTACATCAAAGATTTTGCTCTGATTGACGAACTGGATGTTCAGTTTGAGAAAGGGCTCAATATTATGACCGGTCAGACCGGTGCGGGTAAATCGATTATCATCGGTGCACTGAATATGATTTTGGGTGAGCGTGCAGATACGGAAGTGATTCGCCAGGGAGCCCAAAAGGCGATCGCTGAAGCTACGATTTTTGTCGGGAAGAATGAGTATCTGTTTGAACTGCTGGAAGAGAATGCGGTTGAAGTTTCCAAAGAACTGATTCTGCGACGAGAAATCCGTCAAACCGGAAGCCGGGCGTTTATTAACGACACTCCGGTCAATATCTCAGTACTGAAAGAGGTAGGGGATCAGCTTGTGGATCTGCATGGTCAGCACGATCATCAGCTACTGTTGAAAGAGGAGAATCACCAGGATGTGATTGATCAGTTTGATTTGGTTCAGCCGGTCATGAAGGCGTATCGGACAGAGTATCAGAAAATGTCGGAATTGCAGAAAGAGCTTCGTGATTTAAAACGCCGGGAGCGTGATTTAAGTGAGAAGATGGAGCTCTATCAGTTTCAGGTAAAAGAGCTGGAAGCAGCTGAACTGGATGCCCATGAAGAGGATGAACTGGAATCGGAGATGAATCTGCTTGACAATGCCGAGGATCTGGATCAAAAAGCGGCGGCTATTTCGGAGATCGGTAATGGCGAGGATGTGAGCCTGATTGAGCTGCTCAATACCATCAAAATGCACCTGGAGGATATGGCCCGAATTGAACCGGAGTTTCAAACCTACCTGGAAGAGGTGACCACAGCCCGGATCAGCATCCAGGAGGCCGTACAGTTTGCCGAAAGATACAGGGATGGGATAGAGTTCAACCCGAAACGGCTGGAGACTCTGCGTCAGCGCCAATCAGAGCTGAACCGTCTTCAGAAGAAGTATCAGCGCGATATTCCGGAATTGATTCAGTATTACAATGAAATCAAAACGGAACTGAATGTAGCTGAAAATTTTGATTTGGAGATTGAGCGGATTGAGAAGAAGATTGCAGATCAGGCGGAAGTGTTAAAGGAGAGAGCAGTGGATCTGCACGAGACAAGAGTACAGGTAGGAAATCAGCTCTCAGCTGATATAGCCGATGCGCTGAAGAATTTGGGTATTGAACATGGCCGTTTTCAGGTAAGGGTGGACTGGCTGAAGGGCGGCTCCGGCTGGGTTGAGGTTGATGGAGTTCCGGTTGAGTGTACATCTGAAGGATGTGATGAGGTGTCTTTCTTCATTTCAACAAACAAGGGAGAGTCTCCAAAACCGTTGGCTAAGATTGCATCGGGCGGTGAGATTAGCAGGGTGATGCTGTCGCTGAAATCGATTCTGGCGAAGGAGCACCACTTGCCGGTGATGATCTTTGATGAGATCGATACGGGAATTAGCGGGCACATCTCTGAAAAAGTGGGTCGTGAGATGAGGAAGTTGTCGGAGTATTGTCAGATAGTGGCGATCACGCATCAGCCGCAGATTGCGAGCCAGGCGCACAAACACTACAAGGTGGAAAAAGTGGAGGAAGGAGAGAGAACCATCACGAAAATTATTTCACTTTCTGAGGAGGAGCATATCCGCGAAGTGGCCGGTTTGATGAGCGGTGAGGAGATTACAGACTCGGCACTAAGCAGTGCAAAAGAACTGATTGAGAGAAGCGGGATGAGGAATTGAGATTTTGAAAAGTGAAAAGGCAAACGGGAAACGTGAAAAATTATGAAAAGCATATTTACCTTAAAAATAATCACTGGTTCAGTCTTAGTACTCATATTTTCCGGGGTATTTTGTGAGGTCGTTTCTCAAAATCATCCAAGCATTTCTGCAATTGGAGAGTTTCGTTATGGACTGTCGGAATCATTAATTGAGGATGCTGAAGGATTAGAAGAGTTACAAGTAATGGAGTTGGATGATGGGACTGTTCGCAAGTTTTACTTGTTAGATGAAGAGTCAGAAACGTACGTTGGATTCACTTTTCCGCCCTTTAGAAATGAGTATGCACATGCTGTTCAACTAACAGGCTACGATGAAAGAGAAGAATTGTTTGGTGGTTTGAAACTGGGTATGTCTAAGGGAGATGTTTTTGAGCGTATCGGCTCTGCTTCAGATTCAAGTTTAGTAGAGATAACCGGAGGTACATTTTACAGTTTTGAAGGGAAAAACTACTCCATTGAATTAGACAGCAAGGACAGGCTGTATAGTGTTTCTTTTCATGGAATTGATAGCTATCTGATTGAACAAGGCTGGCCAAGGAGTTGGTTCAGATATGAAATTGATACAATTCAAAATGTGACTTCCTCAATTACAAATACTTCTGATTCAGATCCAACTATATTAGTAAATAATCAACCTTTTCGCCCAAGAGTGGAGTTTACCGGACGAGTACGCGAAGTTCCTGAAAAAAGAAAAGATGTTATCGATTTATGGTTAACACAACTTGGTCAACCTGAAGAGGTGCAGAGATTATTTCTAAATGAATTTGAAGTTAGGGAAAATGGAGTTGAGTATTGGGTTGCAATTCAAAAATCATTGCTGCAGCCCCTTTTAGAAGAGACCGGAGAGGGATTATATCCAGTTGATCTATTCTTGAATATTGTCGGCCAGAGAGATGGTGAGTCAGTTTTTGTATGTAACGAATTTGTAGTTTTATAGCATCTATAGGAAATCAAAAATGGTTCTGGACTTCGTGAATCTTTGAGGCTTACTGACTTTGAGGTAACTTATTTTCTTTGAAACCAGCCATTTCTGTTTTCTGTTACCTTTGAATTGTTTTTCTTGTGTACTTCAAGTTTGCGTCTGTCAATTAACCCCGATGATATAATGAAATTTTTTCGAGTGTTCTTCTTCGTGTTCAGTTTAGTTCTGATATCAAGCGCCTACAATACTATATCTGCTCAGGATCGGACAGGCGAAACCGTTCGGATTACAACGACGGATGGGAATATTTTTCTCGGAGTGATTGAGCAGGAAGATGATGCTCAAATTGTTTTGCGAGTGGAAGGAATCGGAGAGGTTACGGTTCAAAAAAGGAACATTAAAAATATACAGTTCATTGATCCTGAGAGAATAAAAGAGGGTGAGTATTGGTTTGAAAATCCACAGGGTAACCGATACTTTTTTGCACCCAATGCCATTGGGCTAAAAAATGGGAACGGATATTATCAAAATGCGTGGATTCTGTTTAATAATGTGAACTATGGAATTTCGAATAACTTCTCTTTGGGTGCCGGCACCATTCCCGTCTTTTTATTTGGAACAACATCGGTGCCATTCTGGATTTTGCCAAAGCTATCCATTCCTGTTTCTAATGATAATCTTCATTTGGGCGCAGGTGCGTTAATTGGCGGAGTAATGGGAGAAGATTCCGGTGGTTTTGGACTTTTCTACGGGAATACGACCGTGGGTGATCGGGATAAAAATCTAACCATTGGACTGGGTTACGCATATGCTGGAGGCACATGGTCGAACACGCCACTCATTAACATAAGCGGTCTTTACAGATCGAGTAAGAGTATTCAGTGGCTGGCTGAAATTTACTTTTTACCGGGTATTGAAGAGAGCGGTGTGGGTATTTTTGGCGGCAGATGGGCACCGGAAAAGTTCGCCGTAGATTTTGGGCTGGCCACCCCGCTGTCTAATTTTGATTTTATTGGAATACCATGGCTTGGTATAACGATTCCTTTCGGAAATAATTAAACTTCATGATTAAATACGTACTGTTGCTGATATTCTTTTTTTGGAGCAATCAAGGGTTCGCTCAGAAGACGGTTTTGATTGCCTACCACTCTGAGACTGGAAATACAGAAGTGATGGCTCAATCTGTGGAAAAGGGAGCGTTATCCGTGGATGGAGTTTCTGTTGTTTTGAAAAGTGTAGACGATGTTTCAAACGAAGATTTGATTTCGGCAGACGCCATTATCGTAGGAAGCCCGGTTTACAACGCCAACGTCACTCCTGAAATATCAGCCTTTATTGCTTCCTGGCCGTTCGAGGTGCAACCGCTGAAGGATAAAATCGGAGCGGCTTTTGTGACTGCCGGAGGGATTTCGGCAGGTGAGGAGATCGTGCAGATGAACATCCTGCAAAGCATGCTGGTTTTCGGAATGATTGTGGTTGGTGGTCCGGATTGGACACAACCGTTTGGTGCATCTGCTGTGACGGGTGAGCCGCCGTTTGAGGTGAGTGAACAAAATGAAATATCAGAACAGTTTACAGAGAAAGGTTTTCTATTGGGTGAGCGGGTGGCGAAGCTTGTTAAAAGTATGAACTCCGTGGTAGAATAATTTTCTCGCAGAGTCTCGCAGATGGGTCGCTGAGTCACGCAGATTTTTAAAAATTTTCATGTTTCGCTTCGCGTCAAAAGATGAGTCGTGGCTATAAAATTAAGACTGATACTCTTGCATCGCTTCCCACATAATTACAGCGGGATGCTTCGCTTCTTTCCCGACTCCATCCCGGATTTGATGTCTGCACGAAAAACCCTCTGAACAAATTTCATATTCACTATTCAATTCCCTGAGTTGCGGGAATAACGTCTGCTCCCCAACCTCCATTGAGACCTCGTACTTATCCTGCTCATACCCAAAGCTGCCCGCCATACCGCAGCAGCCGGTTTGAAGCTCTACCGGATCAAACCCAAGCAGTCGAAAACTCTGGAGAAGAGGATCATTTCCAACCAGTGATTTTGTGTGGCAGTGTCCGTGAACAAGAATTTTTTTCCCATTTACCGGTTTTTTAAATTCTTCGCCGGCCAGTTCAGTTGCCAGGAATTCTTCCCATAAAAACGTATTGGCAGCTATTGTTTGTGATTTTGCCAGCAAATCATCTCCACAGAGATCCGTGTATTCATCCCGGAGTGTGAGGATCTCACTTGGTTCCAGTCCAACAATAGGAATGTCCTGCTCTGCAAATGGGATTAATCGGCGGATATTGGTTTCGCAAATCTCTTTTGCCTCATCCAGAAAACCTTTGGAGATTTGCGGGCGCCCGGTCGGGAAGATTCCCGGCACGATCACGCTATATCCAAGACGGTTCAAAACCTGACAAGCTGCTTTTGCAATCTCCGGCTCATGGTAGTTGGAGAAGAGATCGACCAGAAGCATAACTTGTTTTCTGCCCGGCTGAATGATTTTCTTTTCATTTTTTTGATACCATTTATAAAATGTCTGATGCGCAAACTCCGGCAGATTTCGTCGTTCATCAATGCCGGCAACTTTTTGGAGAAGATTTTTGATCGGTTTTTGCCGGGTCATAAAGTTGGTCAGCGGAGCGAACAGAGACGCTACAGGATAGAATTTCTCAGGATGACCAAAAAAGGTTTCTGTTAGTGTAGCACCATTTTCTTGATGCCAGCCGTTCATAAACTCCGCTTTCATTTTGGCCATATCCACATTGGCCGGGCACTCACTCTTGCACGCCTTACAACTCAGGCAGAGACTCAGTGCCTCTTTCAACTCTTCAGATTTGAAAGCTTCTTGTTGTTTTCCTGAAAAGAGCTGACGAAACAGGTTCGCGCGTCCGCGGGTGGTGTCTTTCTCATCCCGGGTGGCGTGGTAGGAGGGACACATTGTGCCACCGCTCTCAGCCAGCTTTCGGCAAACACCGGCACCGTTACACAGCTCAACGGCTGAATCAAACCCTTTTTCTACTCTCCAATTGAACGTTGTTTCAACGGTCGGCTTTTTATACTCGGGTGAAAACCGCAGGTCGCTATCGATCGGTTTGGGATCGAGAATTTTACCGGGATTGAAACGGTAGTCCGGGTCCCACAACTCCTTCACCTGCCTGAGCAGCGGCATCATCTCCTTGCCGAGAACGGTTTCAATGTAAGGGGCGCGCGCACGACCATCACCGTGTTCGCCCGAAAGTGATCCTCGATATTTTTTCACCAGATCTGCCACTTCCTGTGCAATCAATTTGAGTGTTTTTAGTCCCTCTTCAGTCATTGTATCCACAACCGGGCGAAGATGTAGTTCACCAACAGAAGCGTGCGCATAGAACACACAGGAGGTATTGTGGCGCTTCAGTATTTCCTGAAATTCTTTCACGTAATCAGGCAGATCCTCTACACGAACGGCTGTATCTTCAACAAAAGTAGGAGAACGATTCTCGGAGCCAAGACCCATCAGTAGGCCCAGACCTGCTTTTCGAAGATCCCATACCCGGCGCATTTTATCCTCATCCGTTACAACAGGGTGAGCGTATCCCAAGTTGACCTCCGTTAGTTTTTTGGCCAGTTGGTCGGCCTTGGTTTGAAGCTCTTCGGGATTATCACCTTCAAACTGGATGATCAAAATACACTTTGGCTCACCTTCCAGGAAAAACCGATTCTTTCGCTGTTCAATATTTCCTTTTGTTGCATCCAGAATGATGTCATCCACCAGCTCAACTGCGGCAGGATTCCATTTTACGGCTTCCACGGTGGCGAGCATCGCTTCATGGAGTGAATCAAACTGAGGAATGACAACTGTTTTGTGTTTGGGCAGAGGAACCAGATTCACTTTGGCGGATGCGGTCATTGCCAGGGTGCCTTCACTTCCGCAGAGCAGTTCGGCAAGATTGAAAGGTCGACCACCCGGGGTGATCGGATCCATTTCACAGAGGCGGTCGAGTGCGTATCCGGTATTTCTTCGGATGATGTCGGGATGTGGGTAGTGCTTCAGAATTTTATTTTTATGCTTTTTCAGCAGTTCCAGCATTCTTCGATAGATCTCTCCCTCCAACGAATCGAGCTTCAGTTTTTGGTTGAGTTTTTCACCTGATAACGGTTTAAATGTGACTGCGGAGCCGTCACTCAGCACGGCGTCAATTTCGAGAATATGCTCACGCGTGGTTTTATGTTTGATGGAGAACGAACCGCAGGAGTTATTGCCAATCATCCCGCCCAGCATGCAGCGATTTGTGGTTGCGGTGTCGGGTCCGAACTGAAGTCCGGTCTTTGCTGCTTCACGGTTTAGCGTGTCACGTATCACCCCGGGCTGAACTATTGCATAATTCTCTCCCGAATTGATTTCAAGGATGTCTTGCATGTGGCGGGAAGTATCCATGATGATACCCGCCCCGGTTGTCTGTCCGGCGAGACTGGTTCCGGCACTTCGCGCTGTTATTGTAAATTTTTCAGCTTTTGATCTTCTAACCAGAGTCTGAATATCATCCCGGGAATTCGGGAAAGAGACTCCTTTCGGAAGCTCTTCATAAAGAGAAGCATCGTTTGCATAGAGACGACGGGTAAGGGAGTCGGTTTGAATATCAGACAAAACAGGAGTTGGATTGTGATCGGAATTTCAATTAGCAAGGCCGGATAACAGACTTGAGTTTTGAGTGTACACGGAATTCCGAACCAATTCAACTTCTACAGACTATTTATTTAATGAATTAGGAAATATTCCCCTCCTGTGTAAGGAGGGGTTAGGGGAGGTAGCCAAATAATACTTCAAAACAATTTGAAGTGTAGAAGTGAACATCTATTGAAATGAATGTGAGAAAAACAGGTTTTTTTAACCACCCCTTTGTCCCCTCCTTAAAAAGGAGGGGAAAGTTTTATCTAAAATTCTATTATGAATAAAACGTCAGCCCTCAAACCAGCGAAAAATTCTCTTTAACTTTTTTGACGATCTCATCACCAATTGCAAGACCTGCAGTTGCAGCCGGGCTCGGGGCGTTCAGTACGTGCACTTCCCTGTCGGTGGTCTCAAAGTAGAAGTCGTCCAGAATTTCACCATCGGGTTTCAAAGCCATGGCCCGTACACCTGATGGGGAACCGGTTAGATCCTCAAGCTGAATGGACGGGATCAATTTTTGAAGTTTTTTAAGGAAGCCTCGTTTTGAATAGGATCTGTACATTTCATCAATCCCCATTTTCCAGTGCTGTGAGGCAAGTTTCCAGAATCCGGGAAAGTCGGCCACTTCAATGGTATCCTGCAGGTCAAAAGAACCTTTTTTGTAACCCTCTCGTTTGAAAGTGAAGACTGCATTTGGTCCGCACTCTACACCGCCGAGAGCCATTTTGGTAAAGTGAACGCCTAAAAATGGAAATTCGGGATTGGGCAGGGGGTAGATCAAACCTTTTACTTTATGTTCAGCTTCCGGCGTAAGTTCGTAGTATTCTCCCCGGAACGGTACAATCTTCACAGGACTCTGAACACCGGCTGCCCGAGCGACACGGTCAGAGTGTAATCCAGCACAATTAATCAGGTAATTAGTTTTAAAAGAGTCGGTATTTGTCTGAACGTTAAGCGATCCATTAGAGTGAATTACATTTTGAACTTGCCGGTTCAATTTAACAATATGTCCACTTTCGGATAACTTATCAGCTAAAACCCGGCAAAAACCAACGAAATCTACGATTCCGGTACAGGGAACATGGATAGCCTGGACACCGTTTACATACGGTTCAATCTCTTTCATCTGCTGTTGATCAATCCGTTCTATTCCCTCGATTTTATTTTGAAGACCACGCTCATAGATCTCTTTGAGAGTGGGAATTTCAGACTCGTCAGACGCCACAATAATTTTACCACAGATATCGTGTGTAACATTATTCTCTCTGCAAAATTCAACCAGCTGGTGTCGCCCATCCACACAGTTTTTTGCCTTGTAGCTACCCGGTTTGTAGTAAATACCGGAGTGAATTACACCCGAATTGTGTCCGGTTTGATGGGAGGCTACCCGGCCTTCTTTTTCAAGAACTAAAATATTGGCATCCGGATAGGAAAGGGATAATTTATAAGCCGTTGATAAGCCAACAATTCCGGCTCCAACAATTGTGAAATCGTAAATCATATTAATTTATTGCCTTTAAAAATGTTTGGAATATAAGAATTGTTAAATCGATTCACATGCGATGATCAGAGAATAAAGAACCACGCTAGCCGTAATTAGATCACACATTTTTGCAGAATTACCCTTATTTTCATCAATCTTAAAACTAAACTGAATATCAAATTAATGAAATATTTTAAGTTTCTGATTATCCCATTTTTATTATTGAACTTTATTTCTTGTGGCAGTTCAGACGATTCTGTTGAAGCAATTGTCGAGAACGCTGTATTTAATGATCTGGATGGGAATCAGGTGAGTGTGAAGGATTTTGAAGGTAAACTGGTACTGATAGATTTTTGGGAGTCGTGGTGTGGCCCTTGTCTTCAGGTTTTTCCATCTATGGATGAACTAAGAGAAGAGTACCCTGACCAGTTTGAAGTACTGGCAGTAACGGTAGGAATGAATGAAGGCCCTGAAGATGCACGAGCATTTGCAGAGGAAAACGGATACGATTTTAACTGGTTATATGACGAAACCGGGGTATTTGTTAAGCTGGGAGGTCAAGGGATTCCATTCAAAGCGTTTGTTGACCCGGACGGAAACTTTATAAAAATCGAAATGGGGTCTTACGGACGTGAAGGAGATTACAATAAAACCAAAGAGATGATTGAGGAGTATTTTTAACACAAATTGAACCCTCACTCTCAATTATCTGTTCGAAAATAAATGAAATTAATTCTTAATAAATAGACGACATGGAGCAACAAGTAGAAAAATTACCTTATAAGGTTAAAGATATATCACTGGCACATTACGGACGGCAAGAAATTGATTTGGCAGAAGCGGAGATGCCCGGATTGATGGCTCTTCGAGAAGAGTATAGAGACGAGCAACCCTTGAAAGGTGCCCGTATTGCCGGATGCCTCCACATGACGATCCAAACAGCGGTTCTTATTGAAACGCTTATCGAACTGGGAGCCGATGTAACATGGTCTTCCTGCAATATATATTCCACTCAGGATCACGCTGCTGCAGCCATGGCCGAAGCCGGTGTTCCGGTGTATGCATGGAAGGGAATGACCGAAGAAGAATTTGATTGGGCAATCGAACAGACCCTGCATTTTCCTGACGGACAGCCACTAAACATGATTCTGGATGACGGAGGAGACCTTACTAATATGGTGCTCGACCGCTATCCTGAACTGGTTGATGGCATCAACGGAATTTCTGAAGAAACCACAACGGGTGTTCTTCGCCTGATCGAGCGCGAGCGAAAAGGTACGCTTACACTGCCTGCTATCAATGTGAATGATTCTGTAACTAAATCTAAGTTTGACAATAAATACGGATGTCGCGAATCTGCAGCAGATGCGATTCGTCGCGCCACAGATGTGATGATGGCCGGAAAAGTAGCTGTTGTTGCCGGATACGGTGATGTGGGTAAAGGAACTTCGGCTTCGCTGAGAGGGGCCGGTGCCAGAGTTATTGTAACAGAGATTGATCCTATTTGCGCCCTTCAGGCTGCAATGGACGGCTACGAAGTGAAAAAAATGGATGATGCCGTTGAAGAAGGCGACATTTTTGTAACGGCTACAGGAAACAAGGATATCATCAAAGACCGCCACTTCCTGGCAATGAAAGACAAAGCTATTGTTGGAAACATCGGTCACTTCGATAACGAAATTGATGTAGCCTGGCTGAAGCAGAACGCAGAAGAGGAGAATATCAAACCACAGGTTGACCTTTTTACAATCAAGGAAACCGGCCGGCAAGTTGTACTTCTTTCTCAGGGACGCTTGATGAATCTTGGGAATGCGACTGGGCAT